>JBGTHU010000564.1:0-8358 GCA_041745975.1 Mariniblastus sp. | reverse complement strand
GTTCCTTTTTTGACAATTTAACGATAAACTTTTTCGTACTCATGACGACCTCCTTGGCGACACTAGGGAATTGAATTCTTCAAGTATCGCAAAAATTCATCGTCATACAAACCCTAATTTTTTGCTGTCACAGACCACTAGGGAGTGCAAATGGTCATTCAGTTATTTACCTCACGATAAATTAGCGCCGTTCCTAAAACGCCGCAGGCGATATTGGCCAACCAGGCACCAAGTGCCGGGGCCAACCCCGATTTCCCTAAATCCAGCCCAAGCATAAGCAGCGGATAGTATCCGATTAAGATGGGTAAAAAGCAAACGCCAAAGGTAGTTGCAAAATTAGCCGTTCGCATTCTGATGGCAACAGGAATACCAATCAGCACAAATGCCAGACAACTAAAGCCGCTGGCCCATCGGCGGTGCGGCACCATCTGCATGCGAACCATACGATTCTTGGCTTCGGTTTCGGCGAGCAATTTGGCTTGCCATTTTTGGTTGGCCAGCCCCGCGAAATCACCGGCCAGCCATTGACTTGCCAGACCGATCGCGTTGATTTTTCTGAGTTGTTCCAACTCGCGTTGTTGCTTGGCTTTAGCCACTTTGATTTGACTCAAATACAGATGATTCGGATTGCCGGTTGCTTTAGCAATATCCTCGCTGCTCCGCAAAGGAATTTCATGAGTGATGGTGTCATCAAATTTCATCGCAGCCTGAGGCGACTCGATCAGGCCTTTGGTGATTGATAGGCTTAAACTAAACGTTTCAGGATTGGCGATCAACTCCCCTTCTTGAGCAACAATACGGGCATTGCCTCGACTGGCGTTTTTAATGGTAATGACGGGATGAATCAGTCTCCGTTCATCGATTCCGTCAACTTCGATAGAAAATTGCGCGGTCGAAAACGAACCCTCTTTTTTCAACACACCATAGACAATTTTGTCACTACTTTCCAAAATTACCCGCTCGATTCCCCAATAACTCCATGCAAATGAGATGTCATTGAGCCAAACTCCAAACAGACTGAGCCCGAACCCCATGTAGATGGCTGGCATGATCAGCACCGTTTTCGCCACACCCATTGATTCAACGGCAACGATTTCATTTTCCGATGCGAGCCTACCATAGACGACGCAAACGCTGAATAAACAGGTCGCTGGCAGGGCAAACATTAAGGCTTTGGGGATTACATAGGGGACCAGTTTCAGAATAACGTCCGGGCCGATCCCTTTTCCAATCGCTTCATCCGCCAATCCAATGATGGTCATCAAGACTACAAAAATAGCTGACGAAACCAAAAACACTTTGGACGTTTCCCAGATCACATAGCGAGTAATCAAATTAGGCCACACAGTTGGCAGGCAGCGTTTTCGGCTAAGGGGTGCAAGGTTGCGTCGAGTTTCATGCGGACGATAGTTGGCAAAATAGATAACATGCCAGCAATCGTCAATGCCAACCTTGGATCGTCTTATTGTTCACTGACAACGTCATTCATTTTTCGATAGCCCAAGTCTTTCAAAACCTCGAGGATTTCGCTGCAGGTAGGAAACATGCGGCCTGATTTCCGCTTGTATTCGTCCATTGCCCGCATGAACTCCAGTTCGGCGTCGCTGTAGTCTCGCTCGCAAGTGGTGGGATCGATTTGGCGACGTCGATTACTTTTTCGTCGCTGGATCGTGGGTTTTTTGCTCTCTTCATTGGATTTCCGACGATCGGTTCCTTTTCGAAAACCGGTTTCGTTAAGAACCACAAGGTCTAGCTGCTTTGACTCAAGTCCGCTGGTTGGGCTGGTTTCGTTCATGCTGAAATCACCTTTCGCTGTGTTACATCTACATTCTGAATCAACTTGGTTTCACGTTGCCGATCAGAGAGAACCGCCTATCCGTAACACGTTCTCAGGCTTGAAAAAATAGACGACAGCTTCCGAAAGCTGGAGAAAAAAAGTGCAAAATCATCGGTTTGATTAGGTAAGCTGGTGAAAAAAGCCGCTTGAAACGATTCTGCCGCTTGCGGGTTTCGCTAGAGGCCATCTGAGAATGGAGCAGCCCCTCCCCGGCGATCCGGTAAACTTTGAAAAATCGATTTGCCTCCAGAGGTTCTGCCCCTTGCAGATCGGATGAATGCTAGCGGCATTCTCCACTTGTAATTCGTGTACTGATTCTGTAATTATCGTTTTCCGGATCGCGACAAACGGCGCCGATCGATACCAAGGTGACCGACGAATCGGGCAAAATCAATAGTTAATCGAAAACGAATGGCAAAGGATGGACACTTATTGTGGCAACGATTTTAGCACTTTTAATCGTTCGACTGGTCAATAAAAACGTATTGCATCATCGAAAATTTGATGTCATGACGTGGACTTTGACCATTTTCCTGAGCAAACTTGTGGAAGCTTGGTCGCTTCGAAAAATTGGAACGGTACTGACCTGGGGAATGCTATTCTCTGTTGTTTTATTGTCAGGTTGTCAGCACCTAGGAAAAGGGAAATCGTCGTGTCTGGCGACACAACAGGCGGTGCCAAGCGACCAAGTGGCAGCGACGAATCGGGGCGGACTACCCCACCAAGTCAACTACCGTCAGCCAATTTTGCAAACAGGCAGCCAGGAGTCAGCTGATTCACTCAGGCAAGATTCTCCCGGCCAAAAGCAAGGTACCATTCGCAGCCTGTTTCAAGGATTGACTGCGGACTCAAACTCAACCAATACACTGCCTACAGGAGATCTGGACATCACTCGCTTGGGTCAGCAAGACCTCGGACCAATAGACTCAAGCCAATTGGTGGCCGATTTGGTAATCACCGGCAATCGTCGCGTCGCCACTCACGAGATATCGCGTTTGATGAGCACTCGCCCTGGACGCTTTTTCGATCCCGATCGTTTACAGGAAGACGTAGAAAAAATCTGGCGGATGCCCGATGTCAATCGCGTATTGGGGCCGTTCCTTCAGCGTACACCGCAGGGAGTGGTTGTCAGCATCGAGATCCAAGAACGCAATGTCATCGAGGAAATTCGATTTGTTGGTAATCGGGGGCTCACCGATCGGCAACTGTTGAGAGAGGCGGGTTTGGAGACCGGTCAAGCCATGGATGCCTATCAAATCCGTATGGCCAAGTCCCGTATTGAAGAACTCTACAAAACCAAAGGATTCCCCCGAACTCAGATTGAAGTGCTCGATGGTGAGCAAGCGGGGGACGATAACGTTGTATTCTTAATTCACGAGGATCAGAAACAGAGAATTTGGAAGGCCCAATTCGAGGGAAACAATATCGCCTCGGATGCGAGGTTGAGAAGTCTGATCGAATCCAAACCAGGCATACTCAAGATGTTCGGTGGACTGGTGAATCGAGATTCAATCGAGCAAGATATTCTTAAATTGACTAACTATTATCGTAGCCTGGGATTTTTTAACGCCCGGATCGGTCGTGAAATTCAGGAGAGCAACGATGGACGATGGATGACAATTCGTTTCATCATTGATGAAGGCCCGCGGTATCGAGTGCGTGATGTCCGGTTTGTTGGTAATCAGACTTTCTCGACGGAGCAATTGGAGCGGTTGGTGAAATTACGACCCGAGGGTGAACAATCACCCGAGTTTAATGTGGCCCGCATGAATTCTGATGTGGTGACTTTGCGAGACTTATATGGAAGCCAAGGTTTCGTGTTCGCCGACGTTGTCGCTGAACCTCGATTCTTAGAGGAACCTGGCGAATTAGATATTGTCTATCGCATTGAAGAGGGAAAACAATATCGAGTCGGTGAAATCAACGTATATTTTGAGGGCAACTACGGGATCACCCGACGTGAGGTTGTCATGAATCGGCTATCGTTGCGACCAGGCGATCTGATCGACGTGCGAGAGATTCGTGACAGCGAACGACGAATGAATGCTGCTCAAATTTTTGCCGATCCGTCGACAGGGAGTCCCGGCCCAAAGATTGTTATTCGGCCTCCAGAGCTGAAGGAATTGGAACGACATGCCCAACAGGGTTCGAATTTTAGATAACTGAGAAGGCATCCATCAAATATGAAATCCGACACCATGCCTTTGTGCAACATTCATTCCATTCGCCAATCGGTTGAGTTGCCAATGATAACCAAATTTTTCGGTTGTCTATTGATCGCAATGCTGGCCACCGGTTGTCAGCTAGGGTCGATCAATCGGGCTCATTTCGTGCCCAGTCCCGAATTGATCAAACAACCCGCACCCCACGGTGACTCCAGTTTGCCTGAGAATTTTAGTTCGAATGAAAGCCTCAGTTCGAATGAATACTCCCAGTCCAATTCTTCAAATTTAATGGATGAAAAGAATCTAGTTCGAAAGATCCCGGTGGCTCCGCAAACCTCGACAGCAGTCGGTGGAAGCCCGGTCTCGTTGGCCAATCAACCTCCCACGCTTTCCACAATGAGCCAAGACGATCAAGGCCGTTCATTCAATGGTAGTTCGTCGAATGGCGGTTTTGTACAACAGGCCGCCTATCAATATCCGGAACTGTCGGCTCAGGGAAGTACAGTGCCTTCATTTGGTCTACCTAGCCCTAACATTGGCGCACCCGATCAGTACAATCCGTTGCAGTTTCCGCAAAATTATGCGGACCTCGATATCATTCTTCAGGAAACTCAAACCGGTCGTTTTCAGATTGGTGGTGCCTACAATTCGGACAATGGGTTGGTCGGTCAATTCATTATCGATGAACGCAATTTTGACATTCGTCGCTTTCCTCGCAGCACCCAAGACATAATGGATCAAACCGCATTTCGGGGTGGCGGGCAAGGGTTTCGCATGGAATTGGTGCCAGGGAATATTGTCCAGCGATATTTGGTTAGCTGGTCGGAACCCTATCTATTCAACACCGACTGGAGTTTTAGCGCAAGCGGCTACTATTTTGACCGTATCTTTTTTGATTGGAGTGAACGACGCATCGGTGGACGTATCGGATTAGGACGTCGCTTAAATCAAGATATCTCGATCACGACCGGACTGCGGATGGAAAATGTTTCAGTGCGCAATCCTCGACTTAATACATCTCCTACATTGAATAACGCACTGGGCAGAAATGAGCTGTACATTGGTAGCGTTGGTTTGATTCGAGACACCCGCGACAATCAGTTTATGGCGACCGCCGGTGACTTCTTTTCCGCTACCTTTAGTCTTGGTTTTGGCGAAGTCACGTTTCCACGTGGGGAGTTAGAATACCGACGCTACCGATTGTTGTATGAACGACCCGATGGCTCCGGGAGGCACACTTTGACTATGGGAACGCGACTGGGTATCAGCGGCGACAACACCCCGGTCTACGAGAACTTCTTTGCGGGAGGCTTTTCTTCTTTGCGAGGATTTGAGTTTCGTGGCGTGGGGCCAATGGAAGGCGGAATTCGCGTCGGTGGCCCATTCGAATGGATCAACACGGCAGAATACATGTTCCCCGTGACGGCAGACGATATGGTAAAAGGAGTCTTGTTTGTCGATTTTGGTACGGTGGAAGACAGCATGAAATTGAGAAGTGATTCTTTTCGTGTGGCTCCCGGATTTGGATTCCGAGTTCATATGCCGGCTTTTGGGCCGGCACCCTTGGCGTTTGATTTCGGTTTTCCAACCTCGTTGGCACCCGGTGACGAGCGACGCACATTCAGCTTCTTTGTGGGAGCCCAAAGATAAATATGCTAAATCTGGAACAATGTAACCTGTTCGTGGGCCCGCTGCGACGTGAATCGTCCTTAGCAACCACTGCCCCGATCGCGTTTGTATACCCTCAGAGTCGCTTGCCAATACTATGCTTAATTTTGATTGGATGTTGGTTGGGCGGAACCAATCCAATAAGCTGTTTTGGTCAGAACCGAACCGCGTCATCGACGTTTTCCAGGCCCCCGGGTGTCAGGATTTTGATGCTGAAAAACGGAAACTCTTTTCAAGGGATCATTGCCCGCAACACGCGAGGGTACTCGATTGAAACCCAAACAGGAAATGTTTTGTTTATTGCTGACGATCAAGTTGACTTTATCGTGGATTCGATCGAGGAGGCTTATTGGATGCGGTTGGCCAAATTATCGTCGACTGACTTGGCATCACACGAAGCGTTGTTCTATTGGTGCGTTAAACACCATTTAATTTCTCTCGCTCAAAATCAACTTGATGTCTTGCGGGCTCTGAATTATTCCCCAAATCGACGACTGGCATTGCAAAACCAATTGGATACGATTCAGTTCGCTAAACATCAAACGCCAAAAATTCGACCTTCGAATCAATTGCCCCATTTGACTGTTCCGGCTGACCCGATTGTTCAAGACGAGATCTCGCCCCCGGTATCTCTATCACCATTAAGTGTCAGCGTGGATATTCCAGATTTACTTAAATCATATTTTGATCTCGGCAGTAATCCGCAAATCATACCGCTGCCACCGCTCGACAACTCATTTGACCAAGCTGAAATAAAGTTAATCTCTCAAGTCGGTTATGAAGCTCCCATTGAGGAATCTCAAGAATCGGTGCAAACAGGGTGGATTTCAAACTCTAAAGCAGAAGCAACCGAACTTACTTCGACGGAGCTTGCGAAATGGGCTAAAGGGCTTCCTCCAAAAAGCTTACAAAAATTTCGTCAATCAATCGAACCGTTGCTGATCGCTAATTGCGGGCAGTGCCATCACCAATCGTCACCTGAAGCAATCGAATTCCGGTTGATTTTTGCAGGCTTTCGCCAACCTCGCTCGCTTCTAATTTCTCAGCGAAATTTACATAACGTTTGGAGCATTTTGAAGCGGGATGGCGATTTCGAGAGTCGACCTATCAGTGAAAACTTGCTAATTCGTTACGCATTGACCGCCCATGGCGATTCCGAGGAACCACCAATCAACCAAGATTCACCTGAAAACAAGCTACTTGTCGAGTGGATTCAAATTGCCATCTCGATGCTACCGGAAACAACGGCGACGGCGGATGGACGCTCGGATCCGACATCGAAACCGACGCCTCCTAAAATAAAAACGGCAGCCACTACCAACGCCATCATCAATCAATCAGTTGGAAATCTGGGGCGAGGCGACTCGCAGGAAATCCCGACGCTTGATCACCTGAAAAGACAATGGGATGATAGGCCGCCCGTCAGAGGGGGGAACCTAAAAGAGATTCCGACGCTTGATCAAGGCGCAAACCAGTTTCAACCTCGGGATGAATTTGACCCCGAAATCTTTAATCGAGGCTTGCACCGACCCAAGTACACACCACTTTAGCGGCGCTTCAGCTATCGGCCTAATGAGACAATCGTGCGACGTTATGCCGAACTGTTTTTGACTGCCTTCAAGACGCCTCGCGATCAGGACGTCCGCGAGATTTTTCACCCGTTCAAATATTTGAAATCGTATCTGTTGGGTGTGAAAAACCGGAGGATTCCAATCGTCCGGTGACGCGCTGGACGGCAAGAGAGTTAGCGGACGAGGTGGCAAAACGGCAAATCGTTCCCAAAATTTTCGTCTCTTACGTTCGTCAAGTTTTGCGAAATGTAGACCTGCGACCTCATCGAGTCAAAGGCTGGTGTTTTACGACTGAAAACGATGATGCGTTGTTCCCTGAGCAAGCCATCGCCGTTTGTGAAACTTACCTTGAAGCACCATCGATGGCAAGCGAAGGAGTTCGAGAACGAGGCCCTTTGGAGAGGTCAGGATATCAAATGTCGTTTCAAATGGAAAAAGTACTCGATGAGGGCAACTGCGAGCCGATTAGAGGGCTGCTGGAGTGTAACTGGCACGGCGTTGCAGGCAAAATGCGCCTTGAGCCCACCGAAGGTGCGCAGCTTCCTCGTGCCGACCCGGATCGCCCCTGCCAGAGCGTGGCAGCCAGCGATCATTCCGAGGTTCACGCCGAAATCTTGCCCATTGGCCAGATCCAAATGAACACGGATCTCGCCCGCGCCGCGGGCGATTTAGTAGGGCCACGGTTTGACTTTGGCCCGCGCGGCCCATTCTTCCCATTGAGCGAGCAACTTCTCGACCTTCTCGGGGTGCTTGTCGGCGACGTTCTGCAATTCCGCGCGGTCGGTTTGCATGTTGTAGAGTTCCCAGGCAAAGTCCTTGACCTCGCGACCGGAATCCCCCTTGCAAACCAATTTCCAGTCGCCGTCACGAATCGCGCAATTGAGGTGATGCTCGAAGTAAAGAGCATCGGTACGCTCCAGAGGCTTGCCAGAAAACGCCGGTCGCAGACTCACGCCTTCGACCGGAATGATCTCGTGCTCGCCAAACTTCTCAGGGTAGACCCCGCCGGCCAAGTCGACACAGGTTGCCATGATGTCAATCACGTGGCCTGGCTGATGCTCCAACTTGCCGTTGCGCGACGGATCAATACCCTTGGGCCAGTGCACAATTGACGGTG
>JBGTHU010000563.1:0-1868 GCA_041745975.1 Mariniblastus sp. | reverse complement strand
GAAACGATCCGTAAGTTGCGGCCCAAAGATAATTCCAATGCTCCAAATGAAACCGAGTTGTATCGTTCACAATTTCCGGATCCAATTCGGCAGTCATTTCGATTTTGATACCGTTGGGATAGACCTCAAACGAGTAAGGCATGAACGGCGTTCGGCCCGAATGTCGAACGCGGGAAAAACAGCCATCTTGAATCGCTGCCGTTTGCCAACCATCGAGCCCGACGACATAAAGCTGCCCATCCAACGGGTTGAATTGGCCAGTCCCACTGCCCGACCGAAATACTAGCTCAGGAAAGCGAACCGTTGCCGCTTGCCAAACTTCATCAACTTGTTGCCGAAGCACTGCATGCAGGGTGCAACGTCCCCAAGAAAAATGTAACATTTCGCCAACGTGATAGTCACCCCAGCGACGATCGGTCGGCACCCAACTTTGACCTCCCGATGAGTTGTCAAGAAACTTGGGAATGTAACAGAGTGGTCGTGCAGGTTTCACATCGTCTGACAGTTTATCGGAAAACTCAAAGTATCCATAGAACTTGCCCGATTCAATCCAGTCAATTTTGGAGGAGGGAACCCAGTTGCCTTCATTGTCAGCGACTGTCAATTGGTCATTTGGCCCAATTCCCAAACCATAGGGATGCCGAAATCCGCTGGCCACCACTTCGAGTTTTCCCGTTTCGTGGTTCCAGCAAAGCAGCGACGCTCCATGGGGTGGACCTTCGCTGGATTTGAGAAAATAGAGGTTCCCCTTGCGATCCTGTTCCAGCCGCATGGCATAGGCGTGATTGCCACCGAGTGTATGCAGATCATGGCTCAAGGCGTGATACACGTCGGCTTCGCCGTCCTGATTGGTGTCCTCTAATCGAACCAGTTGATCGCGACAAATGACAACCACGTCACCATTCCAAATTCTCAAGCCCAGTGGTTGATACAATCCGGTCGCGAAACGCTGCCAGCGTAAATTTTTCAGCTCACGATCGATGCCAGAGACACGCCAAACTTCGCCATGGGCAGTACAAATTGCCGCATCTCCGTTGGCAAAGAAATCGAAACCTGAGATAAAAAAGAGCGACTTAAAAGGGTTTTCGAAGGGGATCGTCAATTCGTCGATTAAATAAGAGGCTCGGCCATCATCGACCGCCAATTGACCGGATGTGGTGAGTGGTTCACCCCAACGCGGCTCTCCCGGTTGGCGTAGTTCGTCAAACGATGGCAATTCAGAAAACGTTCGCTGCAGCCAATCCATATCCAATTCAAGTTTATCATCATGCTGTGTGGCAAAATCTTGTGCGACCGACAATCCTATTGTCCTTTTTGAAGGATGAGGCCCAATCAATAAGCCGACATCGTTTCCCTTACCGATCAAGCGGACATCTGCCTGGTGGTCTCCGTGCAATCGCCACGTCAACGCATTTTCGCCAATTGCTCCCGTCAGTTTCATGCCTCCCTGGGCTGAATGGTTATCGGAAAGCAACACCTCTTCGATGTTGACCCCCTCGGCCAAAGTCAAAAACATCTCTCTTGAATTGGGTTGAACCTCCCAGCGTCGCAAGATCATGTTATGGCTCCCTGTTTCCTTGTCTGAAGGAATCGCCAGCGAAGCGTGTTCGGCAATCTCGACCCCGTCCACGCTGTATTGAAACACCACTTCGTCTCCGCACAGGTTCAAACGCTGATAATCGATCTCACTTGAATCCAAAGGAACCCATTCCTGCGTATGATTACGCTTCATCCAAGTTTTCCGCGGTGGCACAAACCAAATGACATCTCCCGTCAAGCTTGGCTTAGCCAGCAATCCGAAGCGGGCGGGATCGACTTTCATTTCTGAATGAGTCAGTGCGGCGATAAAACTGCAAGCCCGAATGTCA
>JBGTHU010000562.1:0-6212 GCA_041745975.1 Mariniblastus sp. | reverse complement strand
TGCGGCGGTCAATGCAAAGGAAGCTTCCCATCCCGAAATCAAAATAGGAGTTGACCGTCGGTTGCCCGTTGAAGTATCAGCGATAGCCAATAAAATTCATCAGGCAGGAATGTTGTTCGATGGCCACAATGACTTGCCTTGGAAAGTGCGGCGGTTGGCTGATTCTTCGTTTAAGAATTTTGATATCCGGCAACCACAACCGAAAGTTGAAACCGATATCCCTCGCCTAATACAAGGTGGGGTGAAAGCTCAGTTTTGGAGTGTTTACGTTCCCGTAGAAACACGTGCCCAAAAAGCGGCTTTGCTAACGACGATGGAGCAGATCGATTTAGTCCATCTGATGTGTGAGACGTATCCTGATGTTTTCGAGATTGCCTTAACGGTGACAGACGTTGATCGGATTGTTTCCGAAAATAAGATTGCCTCGCTGATTGGCGTGGAAGGGGGGCACTCGATCGAGAATTCTTTGGCCAATTTAAATCGGTTATACGGTCGAGGGGCTCGTTACATGACGTTGACCCACAGCAAGAATACCGAGTGGGCCGATTCAGCCACGGATCAGGCTGAGCACGGTGGCTTGAATGAGATGGGACGCGAAATCGTCAAGGAGATGAATCGCCTGGGGATGTTGGTCGATATTTCCCACGTTTCCGAAGAGGTGATGGAACAAGTCTTGGAGGTGTCCAAGTCGCCCGTCATATTCTCTCACTCGTCGGCAAAAGCGATCAACAGTCACCCGCGCAATGTTCCCGATTCAATTCTCAAAAAGTTACCTGAAAATGGAGGCGTGGTGATGGTCAATTTCATGTCGGGCTTTATCGTTCCTGACTCCCAGTTGGAACAAAACCGTCGTGCGCGGGGGACGATCCACGACGTGATGGATCATATCGAACATATCATCCGAGTGGCAGGCATCGATCACGTCGGCATCGGATCCGATTTTGATGGGGTCAGTTCGCTACCGATCGGGCTGGACGATGTCAGCTACTATCCGGGGATCACCCAATTGATGCTCGAGCGAGGGTACTCTGCTGAAGACGTTCACAAGTTATTGGGTGAAAACGTGATGCGGGCTTTTCGACAATGCGAGCAGGTTGCTGCTCGATTGCAAGGAAAAAACGGCATCCGTTGACAAGTATTTGTGGCAAGTATTTGTGGCAAGTATTTGTGGCTTTCCCCAATTGGCCTAAACCCCCTTTCGCTAACATTGGAACGCGGAAATTAATTCGGGAAAATTCGCCTTTGGTGATCGCCTAATTGGCGGGCAGCTTGATTGCTGGCAGGATCATCCCGCGGCACTGGCCCATTCCGATTCTGCGATGCGTCTCGTTTTGGCAATATCCGGTCAATATCACTTCGTCTCCGTCGGCTAAGAATTTTCGCTCTTCTCCGGTTGGCAAAATCAGCGCTGTCCGCTGGCTGCCTGGCTGGGGTTTATCTACCGATCCATCCCAAGTCAACTCGAGCATGCACCCGCGATTTTCACGATCCGGGCCACTGACCGTGCCACTTCCCATCAGATCACCCGGTTGCAGATTACATCCATTGCTACTGTGATGGGTCAACATTTGAGCGAAGGTCCAATACATACCGGCAAATTTACCCGTCGACAATTGGACAGGCTCCATTCCTTCAGCTCGCATTTTTTCTGATGAGAGTGAGACTTGGAGGCGCAAATCGATCCCGCCGCGTTGCTGGTTGTTTGCTGAATCCAAATAGGGAAGAGGAGCCGGATCTTCCAATGGCCGATTGAATTCGGGGATGCGAAACGGAGCCAAGGCCTCCATCGTCACGACCCAAGGAGAAATCGTCGTGGCAAATGATTTGGCCAAGAAGGGGCCCAGCGGTTGATATTCCCATTTTTGAACATCCCGAGCCGACCAATCATTCAGCAAGCACAAGCCAAATAAACTGCCCTCGGCATCAGCAATGTCGATCGGTATACCCAGCGAATTACCGCTGCCAACAAAACACCCGACTTCCAGTTCATAATCCATTAGACGGCAGGGGCTCCAACCGGGCGGTCCACCGTCTTGCTCTGGTGCTGTTTGTCCCCATGGGCGTCGAACTTGCGTTTCGCTGACCACCACACTGGAGGCTCGACCGTGGTATCCGATCGGAATATGTTTATAATTGGGTAGCAACGGATTGTCGGGCCGCATCATCATCCCCACGTTGGTGGCATGAAAAATGGAAGCATAAAAATCCGTATAGTCTCTGACTTGAGCCGGCATCAACATTTTGGTAGTCGCCTGCTCTACCAACCCTTGGCTCAATCGCTGACGATCGCAATTCGAATTGCCTTCCAGTAAACGACTGATTTCTTGACGTAATTCGGTTCTGGCTGAGACGGCAAGCGCCATCAATGAATTCAAAGATTCTCCACTGACAACTTTTGTCCATCGTGGATCGATCAGTACTTCGGCGACGCTAAATCGCAGGTCAAGAATTTGATCGCCGATGGCAACGCCGATGGTCGGTCTATTTTGTCGATCAAGAAAAACACCATAGGGTAAATTCTGGATCGGAAAATCGCTGTGCGGATCATTGGCCGATTCGATCCAGGACTCCAGTCGAGGATCATGAGTTTGGTCGATTGGGTACATCGCTTGAGTATCGAGTTAATGTTAATGTTAATGTTAAAGTTGCATGGCGAGTGTCGGAAAAAAATTTACCAGTAAATCAAACTCGCATTGGAAAATCGAGGCTAATTTTGTGGGTTAAGTACTATGCGGTCGATTTTCATCTGCCGATCGCCCAATTGGAAAAAAACACATATTGATGAGGAAGCAATCGTTTTTTAAGTCAAAATGGCATTTGCACTCACACCGACAACTCCGCAGTTGGATAAATCGCTGCTAGTTCTTGCGTTGGCTCATCGAAGGAGCAGGAACCGAATGACAACAGGGTTTGCTGTCGCAGTTCTTCAATACGTTGCCGGGTAATCCGAAATGATTGCCAGGCTACGGAATTGTAGTCGAACTGGAAATGGGTCGAGTCTGTTTCGTTCAAGATCGCTTCGATTTGTGATTGGTTCAATTGATGCTCTACACTCATCAAAGTAGCCACAAACATATTGACGTATCCATGCATCATACCGCGAGTGGAATCGGGTTGGTAGGTCATGCGATATTCGCCGCGGAGGGGGTGATGTAATCCTGCCGTGGCTTTGAAGGGCAACTGGTGTGTCGTACAACATTCGATAAAACGGGCGACTTCACGACTTTCTGGTATTTCTTGGGCAACCACGCTGCCAGTGCGAATCTTGGCATACAAATGGGAATCCGAAGTTTCTTGGCGTCTGAGAGATGTTTGTTTGATCAAAGCAGTGGGATCGGCATGGCAATCAATTTCCAAAAATAGATCGACGGGAAAATCGTTGGGGTGGTCCATTGCCGCTCGAATTTCGGATGTCGTGGGTTCAATTTGACCTTCATGAGAAATTTTGACTTCAAGCGAATCGACCATCAACCCAACGAAGTGTGGGTCAGCCTGACTTGTGTCGGAGGGGACTGAGGGAGCGAATCGCAAATTGAAATCAGCAACTGATTGAAGTGCGGCTTGCAATTCAATAACGTCTTTCCCGTCGGTCGAGACGCAGGGGAGCAAAGCAGAAATCTTCCAGCAATTTCCATCGTCAGCGGGGTTTAAACGGCGGACCGCTTCCTCGATCGAGTCTAATTGTTTCCAATTGACGACCAAGCGTCCCAGCCTTGATCGATAGCTGGAGTTTCGGTATTGATCAAATCGGAAGACCGTTTCAGCGATTGAAAGTCCTGCCGGTGGAAACAGCCCGGCGTAATCGATCGTTCGTTCCAATAGTAAGTTCAGGGCATTCATCCATGAATAATACCCTATTTGGCCAGTCTGCGGGAGCCTTGATAGCAGAACAATTGTTCAATCGCTCGATGTTGTGAACCTCCCGATCGGTTGGGAAGCGATTGGGAGGCGATTGGGCGATTGGGCGATTGGGCGATTGGGTGGCGATTGAGACCTACCCGCCGGTCAATTTCAAAAAGAAGCTCAACACGCCACGGCGACTGAGGGCTTCATCGGCCATCCACATGTTTTGGCAAGCTTCATAGGCGACCATGGAGCCCAACAGCATCAACAATGCTGCGGTAGCCAGCGAGAGGACATTCCAAACCGAATAGGGGGCTTCGGGTGTCGCGGCAGGGCCACTGGGGATCGCCATTGAATCGGGCATGAATCCGGCAGCGTCCCCCAAGCCTCCATCGAATCCCTGGTCGAAGCTATCCTCGAACCCAGCTGGTTGGGCCGCGAAGTCGTCGTCCAACAAAGCATCCGCCGATTCATCCGTGTAAATTTCCGAATCTTCGAGTGCGATCACTTGAGATCCAGTCGATTCGTCTTCTTCCAGTGGGTCAGCCAATGGGGTCAAATTGAATTCGTTGTCGTCATTGCTTTCCAATTCGATCAATTCATCGTCATCTTCTGGTAGTTCGAGGGCATCGATATCGGAACCACCTAATTCCATTGATGAATCATCCTCCATCAATTCGATACCTGATTCGTTGGCCGCCAAATTAATTCCACTTTCACCTGCATCCATTCGGACTTCGCTGCTGGAATCGCTATCGTCGAGGATCAGATCTTGGCTTTCGTCAAAGTCACTGCTCAACTCGACACTTTCGTCAACGGAACCATCAGTGATGGAGATATCGTCTTCGAAAAGGTCTTCATCTGACATTGAAAATGACAGATCGTCATCCTCTGCCAACATTTTGCCTGTCGAGGAGGGGCTTTTACTGCTGTCCGATTTTTCATTTAGGATATCGGAATCAGTACCGGCAGCGGCCAATTTGCGACTGCTTTCAGAGGCCAATTTGATACTGCTGGATCCGAAGGCGAGTTCATCGTCATCATCAAAGACACTATCCTTGGCCGAATTGGTGGACTTTTTACTACCGGCCAAGCTCCCGATTTCGTCTTTGGATAGAATACCACTCTCTTCCAGATTGATTTCGACACTATCTCCCGCAGATTCGATATTTGAATCTCCTAAGTCGAAATCAAATTCGGATTCCTCACCGTCATTACCTAACATATCGGCGGATGAATCCTCCAACAGTTCAGCGGATTCGCCCTCTGTAGATTTTCCTTTTTTGACGGAGCTCTCAAGTTCATTTGACAGATCGAGATCGCTGATGCCACTCAGTCCGCTGATACCACTCAGTCCGCTGATTTGGCTCTGTTCTTCGTTAAGCAAATCTTTGGCGGATTCAGAAAGAAAGAAACTGCTTCCCTCTTCTGCATCTTCTGCATCGTCCAAGGCGCTCGCTGAGCTTCCTGCAACCGAGAGTCCCAGTTCGTCGGCCACACGTTCCAGTTCCGACATTTTGAATTTCCAGGTCGTGCCATCGCGATAGGCGAAGATTTCGTTATTGGAACGCATCTCGGTCAGCCGTTCTACGGACAGACCTAACAGACGGGCAGCTTCATCTAATGGGATCAGTTTGGACATAATTGAAACGACTCCAAGGACCGTTGAACGGCCATGTTTAAGTTGGTAATGGGCAGACGAAGTTTATTCAAGTGAAAAAATTGACCAACGTAGATTGACCAACCATAATTTCGAGTAACACACGGCATCGGCCAGCGGAAAATGAAAATTCAATATTCCCAGAGAGTCTTGCGAGTAACTATCCCCTCGATCTCAATAAAATATTAATTTTCTGTCTGTCGCGAGCCTCGATAACTATATTCTAAAAGCGGCTTTTTCAGATTCAAGTAAAACCTGTGCTCCATTGGCAAAAATCGGCAATAAAACTCCTAAAAGTTTCCCCAAAAAAAGCGAGCTGATTCAATCAGCCCGCTTTTTACGGCAAATTCAATATTTTCGCTACAAACCGTACTGCTTGCCCCCTGTTTTTCGAAACTTGGGAGTCAAAGTGGCTGGAGCACTAAGGCCGAGCCCAGGATATTCAGCCGCCGCATTCAATCCGCAGCTAGACTTTTATTGCTTCCCAGTCAGATTCGAATAGTTCATTTTCAAACAGTTCGTCCAGTATCTTTTTCTGGGTGACATTATTTACCAACGGTTTGCTCGTTTCCGAAAACGAGTGAGATACCGGCAACTGGTTTATCGTGATCGGCCTTTCCAAGTTCGTACGCAGGGTCGGTTGATCATGTGGCTGAGGGAATTTTCGGGCTTCCGGTTCGCTGATTGAAACCTTGGAGTAAGCTTGATC
>JBGTHU010000561.1:0-7115 GCA_041745975.1 Mariniblastus sp. | reverse complement strand
GCAGCAAGCGGTGCCAGCGAGCGAGCAAGCGCCCATTAACACCGAAACCGTCGGTTCGGTTATCGACCGATTGTCGATTCTGTCACGGCGGATTTACCACTGGAAGGAACAATTGGAACGCGATGACGTAGCGGCAGATCATTTGCAAAGCGTCCGGCAAAAAATTGCCATTTGCGAATTGCAATGCAATGAACTTTCCAACGCGTTACAGCAATTGATTGACGCCATTTTCCGGGGCGAAAAAAGACATCGCACTTATCGCCAATTGAAAATGTATAACGATCCGTCGCTCAATCCTTATCTTTATCGATCGGCAAAAGCGGTGCTCAACCTGTTGATGGCCGCCTGCTTGTTGACGTTCAGTTTTGGCGCTAACCAAATTTCCGCGCAAACCGAGTCTGACGGATGGCCGTTGTTTCGCCGAGACTATGGTTCGAGCGGGAAAACAGATGCCGCCTTTACCACAAACCCCGATGTCATTTGGGAGCATGCCGTAAAAAAAGGGGCGTTTGAAGGGACACCAGCGATCGTTGTCGACCCGGACGATCCCACCAAGCAGGTTGCCTATATTGGCGATTTGGACGGAACGTTGTTCGCCTTTGATTTATCCAGCGGCCAAATCAAATGGGAATTTAAAGTCGAACTCGGTTTCATCACCGCTCCCGCCGTTAAAGATGATCATATCTTTATCGGCGATTTGGACGGGAAGTTTTTCTGCATCAATTCTAAAGGGGAGAAAGTGTGGGAGTTCGAGGCCGAATCGGAGATCAACTCCAGCGCCAATTTCCATGGTGACAATGTTCTGTTCGGCTCCCAAGACAGTCGGCTTTATGCGCTCAAACGAAAGACCGGCGAGTTGGCTTGGGTCTATGAATCGGACGACCAAATTCGATGCTCGATTACGGTTGCCAAAGATCGAGCGTTTGTTGCCGGTTGCGATGGATATTTCCATGTGGTCGATTTGATCGAAGGAAAACAGGTTGGTAAAGTTGAAATCCATTCGCCGACCGGTTCCACTCCCGCCGCGTTGGGCAACGTTGTCTTCTTTGGCAACCAATCGGGTCAATTCTTTGCAATCGATACTGAAAAAATTGAAACGGAATGGGTTTTCGACGGCGATCGTGATGGTAATTCAATCAATGGAGCCCCTGCGGTTGATGAAAACCATGTCGTCTTTGGGACTCGCAGCCGCATCGTTTATTGCCTGAATCCTCGTGGCGGGTCGATTCGCTGGCAACGTACTCTCAAAGCCAAAATCGATTCTTCCCCAGTCATTGTCGGTGATCACGTTTGGGTCGCTTCCACCGATGGCAGATTATTTGCTTTAACATTGGCTGATGGAGAAATTCTCTGGGAGCGGCAATTTGCCGGAGGATTCATCGGATCGCCCGCTGTTGCCTTTGGACATTTGGTGATCGCAACCAATCGAGGTAACGTCTATTGTTTGGGCGGTGAGACCGTCGAGCAGGATGTTCCTAAACCTCCAATTCAAGATAACAAACAAGACATCAACAAAGACAAACAAGATATCAACAAAGACATCAATTAAATCAAAGCAAAAAAGGTAACCGTTTCGTTTTCGCCGATTTTTGAGGCAAAAAAATTTCCGTGAATCGGTTACCCTAAGCGATCAATCGTTGATCGAGGACAACAAAATAACAATGACTGAAACAACCAAAACCGAAGTCGGCAGCTATTTCATTTCAAACTATCCTCCCTTTTCCCAGTGGAGCGAGTCCGAACTGCCGGAGGTCGAATCCGCACTTAAATCTCCACCGCACCCCAATACCCCGTTGGGATTGTACTTGCACATTCCGTTTTGCCGAAAGCGTTGTAAATTCTGCTATTTCAAGGTCTTCACCGATCAAAATGCGAAAGAGATTGAAGCTTACGTGTCTGCACTCTGTCGGGAAATTGAATTGGTGTCGCAACTGCCGGTGATGGGCCAACGGCCCTTTCGATTCGTTTATTTCGGCGGCGGAACTCCCTCGTTTCTCAGTTCCCGGCAACTCACTTCGCTGGTCGATCGACTGCGATCGAGTATCAGTTGGGATCAAGCCGAAGAGGTGACGTTTGAATGCGAGCCAGGAACGTTGCAAGAAAATAAAATCATGACGCTGAAAGAGCTAGGGGTTACCCGCCTGTCTCTGGGTATCGAAAATTTTAGCGATTCGATTTTGGAAGAGAACGGACGAGCCCATTTGTCAAAAGAAGTCTACCGGGCTTGGGAGTGGATTCAGAAAGCTGATTTTCACAATGTCAACGTGGATTTGATTTCCGGGATGGTCGGCGAGAATTGGGACAATTGGAAATATAACATCCGAGAGACGATCAAACTCTCTCCCGATAGTGTCACCATCTACCAAATGGAGCTTCCCTTCAACACCGTCTATTCGAAAGATATCTTGGGCAACAAAATTGAGATCCCTGTTGCCGATTGGGAAATCAAACGAGCTTGGTTAAATTACGCTTTTGACGAGTTATTGGCCGCCGGATACAAAATCAGCAGCGCTTACACGCTGGTTAAAGACACCGGCAAAATCAATTTCAGCTACCGTGATAATCTATGGCAAGGATCTGACTTGTTGGCAACCGGAATCGCTAGTTTTGGCCATGTCTCGGGTGTGCATTATCAAAATAAATCCGATATGAAATCTTACCAAACCGACTTGTTGGAATCGAGCAAATTACCCTTGGGACGGGCCATGCGACCGACCCCGCGACAGCTGTTAATTCGCGAGATGATCTTGTTGTTGAAGCGGGGATTTTTGGAGCTCGATTATTTCCAACAAAAATATCAACAAAACATCCTTGAAGTTTGGCCAGAACAATTTTCCGAACATCAAGAGAACGGCATGTTGACCATCAGCAATTCCCGCATTGAATTGACTCGCAAAGGCTTTTTGCATGCCGATGCGTTGCTGCCGGTTTTCTTTGAACCCGATCATCAAGGGGTTCGATATACTTAGACTATCGATCAATCGGAAACCGCCACTTGGTCGCGAACGAATTACGGTTGTGCAAGTAATCGATAAACGTTACCGTTCCCGGGCATGCTTGTGGCGAAACTCCGAGATCGTCCTTTAATCCAAATTTCGGCCCGATACCAGCCAAATGAAATTCATCGAGTGGTTCACCGCCTACTCGATCTGGCGCCCGAAAGCACAATAAACAGGAGCGTTTTGTCGTTTGGCTCAAGCCCGAGCGACCCGACTGGATGAGCGCTCAGGAGTATGACGCACTTCCCCAGCGAATCGATCGACTTTGTCGATTCACAAGGTCTCCATCATGGGGAATCATCTAGCCCGGAGCTGATTTGATGTCTGAATCGTTGAATCGCCGTACAACGTCGTTGCCCGATTTGAAAGGAGATCACCAATGCGACAACTTGACAATAGGACAACGGGGCATCAACACCAAGCTATCCTTTCACCAAGATGTGATCAGTACTCAAGTGAGCACGATCAACGCCGCTGTCAAATCTGTTTCTCAAAACACTTTGGAACCGCCGTTGGTAATTTTAACAGGAGGCGAGGTAAAGCTACTGATCCGACATTTGCCCAGTACTAATCAACCCATTCCCGACTTGGTCTTGCGAGGAACGGATGCATAGGGAAGGGTCGCTTGAGAAAGAGAATGTAACACTCCCACCCGCTATCGTTCCGAGTTATCTGAAAAACGGTAACCGATTCCCCTGACCGTTTCGATCAAATTCGCTTGTTTGCCCAATTTGGTTCTCAGCGAACGGATGTGAACATCGATCGTGCGCTCCAAGACCAAGGTGTCCAATCCGAGTGCGGAATCGATCAATTCACTTCGATCAAACGCTCGCCCCGGTTGGCGGATCATCGTGTCCAATAGACGAAACTCACTGGGGGTCAGATCGATCGGCTTTTCATCGATCGACACACGGTGTTTCACTCGATCGATTTTGATTCCTCTCTCGACAATCACATCCGCTTTACCACTGCCACGCTTTCTTCGGTGGAGCGATTTGATGCGTTCCAGCAATACTCGCACGCTAAAGGGTTTGACGACGTAATCATCGGCTCCGATATTGAAACCGACAATTTGATCGACCTCCTCCGATTTGGCTGAAATCATAATAATCGTAGTCTCTTGCGTTTCAGGATAAGCTCTCAATCTGCGGCAGACTTCCACGCCGTCAATGACAGGCAACATGACATCCAACAGAATGATTTCGGGAAGTTTCAGTTTCGCTCGCTCGATCCCCGAACGTCCATCGAAAGCGCAGTCCACTTCGTAACCCGATTCCTCTAAGTTGTATTGGAGCATTTCGATGATCGATCGGTCATCTTCAATGATCAGAATCTTAGTTTTAGGCATTGTTATTTTCCTCGATTAAAAAGTCACCATGTTTGTGGCGAATGATCTCACCGCTAATGATATAAATTACATCTTCTGAAATATTTTCTGCATGATCCGCAATTCGTTCTAAATGACGCGAGGCAGAAAAGCAGTGCAAAGCAGGTTCGATTAGTTTTGCGGAATCCATCATCACGGACTTGATTTCGGCAATAACTTCTCGATTGAGTTGGTCCACGATCCGGTCCTCGATAATAACCTGTTTGGCCATTGCCAGATTCAGATCCACAAATGCGTCCAGTGATTTGCGAACCATTTTGGTCGATCGGCTGGCCAATCCTGGCATTTGGTCGGGAATGGGGAAAAACGGAAAATCTCGCAGTCCCTCCGCTCGTTCTGCCACATTGCAGGCCAAGTCAGCAATTCGTTCCAGGTCCGAGTTGATTTTTAAGATAGTGGTCAACAACCTCAAATTGGTGGCCACTGGTTGATGCAAAGCCAGAATTTTGAGGCATTCTTCCTCAATTTGAACTTCTTGTTCATTGACCTGTTTGTCCCGCTGGTGGATGTCGGCGATCAAGTCATAATCACGTTGGCAGAGAGCGGCGGTTGCGTCAAAAATCATTCGTTCTACGACAGCAAATAAATTCAACAGTCGTTCTTGAATGGCTTCCACCTCGCGTTCAAAATGAAGACTCATAAGCACTTTCTGATTGTTGCAATTAAAAAAAATTTAGTGAAAGGGTGGCGGTTTCGTTGTTAGCCAAATTTTCCCGAAACATATTCTTCTGTGCTCTGAACTTTAGGGCGGGTAAAAATTTGTTCCGTTTCCCCTTCTTCGATTAAGAGACCTTGATTAAAGAATGCGGTTCGCTGGCTACATCGAGAGGCTTGCTGCATGTTGTGAGTGACGATGATGATGGTGAATTGTCTAGAAAGCTCAAAGATCAGGTTTTCAATGCTGGCTGTCGCGTAGGGATCGAGTGCGGAACAGGGCTCGTCCATCAAGAGTACTTCCGGTCCGACGGCGATGGCTCGAGCGATACAGAGTCTTTGTTGTTGCCCTCCACTCAAACTCAAAGCCGACTGGTGCAATCGATCGTTCACCTCGTCCCAGAGCGCCGCTTTCTTTAATGCCCACTCGACCAGTTGCTCGAGATCGCTGGATGTCATTTTAAAATGGAGCCGAGGTCCAAAGGCGACGTTCTCAAAAATGGTTTTCGGGAAAGGATTCGGTTCCTGAAAGACCATGCCCACGCGACGTCGCAGGTCGACTAAATTTGCTTTAGGAGACAAAACGTCTTGGTCAGCCAAAAATAACGACCCTGTCGCTTTGGCATCCAAGTTCAAATCATTCATTCGATTGATCCACTTTAGTAACGTGCTTTTACCGCAGCCGCTAGGGCCGATAAAAGCAGTCACCTGCCGTCGCATGATGTCCAAGTTGATGTTTTGCAATGCACGCAACTGGCCATAACTGGCAGAAAAATTTTTAATTGAAACGGCAACTTTCCGCGAATCATCAGCCGAGTGGGTCGATTGGGTGGCGGCTGCGCCTACGATTTTTTCCATTACAATCCTTCCCGATTGGTTTCATAGCGATACCGCACGTAAATGGCTAGCGAATTGAGGCTGACCAGAAATATTAGCAAAACGATGATTGCCGTCGCCGCCAGCGCATCGTAAGCGTTGTTGGGGTGCAGGGTCCATTTATAGATGGTTACTGGCAAGGTTGGGGAGGGCTCCATTAGATTCCCTAAATTGCGAGAGGTTGCCAGCAAGCCCCCCATCACGGCAATCACTGGAGCAGCTTCCCCTGCCGCTCGACTCATCGATAGGATGGCCCCTGTCATGATTCCGGGCATCGCTGTTGGTAAAACCGTCTGGCGCACCATTTGCCAGCGGGTTGCCCCCAACGCCAAGGCGCCCTCGCGGAGACGATTAGGCACCCGCCGCAATGCTTCCTGAGAAACAATAATCACCATCGGCAAAATTACCAGCGACAGGGTCATGCCCGCCGCCAGCACACTCCGGCCCAAGGGTAGCCGAAAGTGATGAGAGTCATGTTCCGCAAAACGACTGGCAGACGTTCCTGCGATCACCGTACGGCTCAACTCTTGCGGGTCGGTGGGCATTGGATCATCTGCAGTGATGACGTTCAGCCAAATTCGTTGTCCCCGACGGTCGACGACTTCCAGCGGTTCCTCAATTTCAAACAATAGTGTCGCCGGATCGGTCGCAGGAAAATACACGACATCGATTGATCCCTCCGAGGCCCCCGATCCCAGCGTTTTGACCTGATAAAAATAACGAGTCCCAATTTCAAAGAAAGGCGTTTGACCGACTTGAATAGGTGCCAGTAATCCAAACATGTACACAAACGTGGTCACACCTAAAATACCATATACGACCGAGGGAATACCGGCGAGGTTGTTGATGTTGATTTGAAAAAAATGCCGCAATCGTCGCATTCCTTTGTTTCTGGGATGAAATTCTTCCAGGTAAACCGCGGTGCCAATCCCCAGCGGAAAAGCAAATAAAGCACAAACGATGCACAAGAGCCCCGATCCCACGAGAGCCTGCGAAATCCCACTTTGATGGGGTTGGTTTTCTACATGACCACTTAGAAAAAAACGGCTGGACAATCCTTGAAAACCCTCGAAAAAAACCACCGACAATAGCCCAATCAAAACTAATATTGAAAAACACGAAAAAGCCAGACATACGCCCACACAGATCTGTCCGGTGGCATGCCGAAACGGATCGTAGGCCAAAGCACTACGTCGCAA
>JBGTHU010000560.1:0-4275 GCA_041745975.1 Mariniblastus sp. | reverse complement strand
ATTGAGAGAGCTCTCCTGTGAGCAACTCATTGAAATCTCTGCACAAGCTGCTAATTTGTTCGAGAGCGGTGATTTAGAAATTGGCAATGGTAGCCAAAATCCGCAAGAATTTGTTCGCCAACAATCGGCATCGACGGGATTGCCGGAACACATGTGTCGATCCAACATTCAAAAAAATGCCTTTGTATTAAGAAATTTGCGAGAGATTTTGGATTGTTTGACTCGTGGATTGCCATTGGATATTTTGAGCCGTGGCTATGGTGAAGAATCACGAGGCGTAACCGTCAGCTTCCAAGCCCAGGCCCCTGCATTAGGTGCCGTGTTACCGTCAAACAGTCCCGGTGTGCACACCCTTTGGCTGCCGGTTATCGCGCTACAAATGGGGTTGGTGCTCAAGCCAGGTTCCTCTGAACCCTGGACTGCTTATCGGATGGCATCCGCATTCACCAAAGCGGGAGTGCCTGCAGAGGCGATTTCGTTGTATCCCGGGGGGCATGATGTCGGTGCGGCGATCCTTTCCAGTTGCCAGCGAAGCATGATTTTCGGTAGTCAACAAACCATTGATCAATATGCCGGAAATCCACGAGTGCAAGTCCATGGGCCAGGTTTTTCCAAGATCTTCTTTGGAGACGACTGCGTTGACCAATGGGAACAATATTTGGACATGATGGTGGAGAGTATCTACATCAACGGAGGCCGCAGTTGCATTAACTGTTCAGCAATCTATGCATCCCGGCATTCGTTGGAGATTGCTCAAGCCATCGCAGAGAGACTTGGTCCCATCGAACCGCTTCCTCCTGAGCATGCAGACGCCGGATTGGCTGCGTTTACTACCCAGGGAATGGGGCCTGCGGTTTACAATATGGTGCAAGCGGATCTAAAAGCCGATGGCGTAACCGATTGCACGGCACCGTATGGCGATCGATTGGTGGAACACGAACGATGCTCCTACATTCGGCCTGTCGTCGCTCATGCCAACAGCCCCGATTGTGAAATCGCCAAAAAAGAATTCATGTTTCCTTTCGTAACAGTGGTGGAATGTCCGCAAGATCAAATGATTAAACGTTCGGGGTATTCTTTGGTTGGATCGGTCATCACGGAAGACCAGGCCTGGATTGATCAACTGACCAATGCGACCAATATCGATCGCTTGAATGTCGGTCCGATCCCCACCAATCGGCTGAATTGGTTGCAGCCCCATGAAGGGAATTTAATTGACTTTTTGTTCCGCTCTCGGGCCTACCAGATTGCCCCGGTTGTGGCTCCCGTCGGTTAATTTCTTGAATTCCTTTGTTTTCCAGAAAGGCGGAAGCGGGCATGGAGCGGTTCGAATTTGGTGTCACTACAAAACTGATATTTGGTGCCGATACCATCAGTTACTTGGGTGAGCAAGCAGTTGCCCTGGGGGCTGGTCGAGTGATGGTTGTCACGGATCCTGGGATAATTGAAGCGGGGCATGCTGAACGCGGGCTGGAATCACTACATCGAAGTAACGTTAAGACCTGCTTATTCGACGGCGCACGAGAAAATCCAACGACCGCAGAAGTCGATTCTGGCAGAATCATCGCCCAAGAGTTTCAGCCAGATATGATTATCGGTCTGGGGGGAGGCAGTTCGATGGACTGCGCGAAAGGGATCAATTTTGTTTTTAGCTGCGGCGGCACGATGCATGATTATCATGGAATGGGGAAGGCGACCGCGCCTTTGCTGCCCATGATTGCGGTGCCAACCACATCAGGTACCGGTAGCGAAATGCAATCGTTTGCCCTGATCTCGGATGCTCAGACTCATGTGAAAATGGCCTGCGGCGACAAACGAGCGGCCTTTCGAGTTGCCATTCTTGATCCTCAATTGACTTTGACCCAGCCGCCTTCGGTGACTGCCCTGACCGGAATTGATGCAATATCGCATGCGATTGAAACGTATGTCACCAAAAAAAGAAACCCGCTTTCTCAAGTCTTTTCCAAAGAGGCTTGGCGATTGTTGTCACGAAGTTTTTTAAGAGTTCTATCTGATCCGCAAGATCTTGAAGCGAGATCCGATATGCAATTGGGGGCCGCGTACGCTGGTGTCGCCATCGAAAATTCAATGTTGGGTGCCAGTCATGCACTGGCCAATCCCTTGACATCGAAATTTGGAACCGCCCATGGTCAAGCGGTGGGATTGATGTTGCCTCATGTGATTCGATTTAATGGGCAATTGCACAATCAATGGTACCGAGAACTTTTGGAGGTTTCCAGCCATCATGCAAACACGCCGACTCCAGATTCGGGGGCCGAGGGTTTGGCCAGTTTTGTGGAAAGTTTGTTGTTAGCTGCCGGTTTGAGTTTGACGTTGGAACAAATGAATGTGCCAACGGAAAATTTAACGGAACTCGCAAATTCCGCTGCCCAACAATGGACTGGCACTTTCAACCCGCGTCCGGTCGACCAAGCGACGCTTTTACATTTATATCGTGGTGCCCTTTGATCTTTTGCAACCGTTCACGGCTATTTGGCGGCTTACAAAATCGGCGAAGTTAGCCGGAAGGGCGATGCTCCTGCCGAAACAACACTTTGTCATTGCAACACGTTGGATGGTTGTTGTCTCGGCAGGAGTCGCGGCCCCCCTCCCGAACTGTGAACGGTCAGAATCTTTTTCCCTAAATGATGTTGGTTTGCTCGCTCGGACCGATACACATCAATTGTTTCAACGCCTTAACAGTTGCAATCGGACTAATCATTATAAACCAAGGCAATAACTTTTTAGATTCCCAAAAAAGTCTCCTTCATCCGATTGTTTGACGGTTTTAGGGCTCATAATTAGCAACGTTGGAGAAGGAGTTCGTAAAGGACAATTACTGGTTCGATCCCAATCAGCATCGGATGGTTAGCTCATGATTACTTATCAAGGTATACAGCCTTACCCTAATTTGGTAATTTTCCCCGGCGTTGCGGATTTGGAACATTCTCGAACCGCATCGAAAGCCAATATTGAAAATGCAATTCCTGACCTCAACGAGATCTTAAGGTTGTTCGAATTGGTGACGGGCTGGGTTGTTGAAATCGTCCATCCCGGGGATCGATCTATTATTGAGCCCAACTCGAGTGGCAAAATCACCGCACGCGATAATCTAGTACGCCAAAATCGGCCATTGTGCGCGTTGCGGATCGTCGACATGTCACCACTGTGGCCAGCCGGTCGGCCGACAGGGAGTCGGACAAAATGCGATCGGTTGATCGTGTTGTTGAATGAGTTATTTGCTGAGTTGATCGACCATCGGGAAGCGCTGAAATATGCGAAATCGATCATAGCTGGTTGCGAACATCGCCTCGCTTCATTCGATTCGGATGAGGAACTTGCTGATTCCTTCATTCCCAGGTACCCCTACCAGACCGCAACCGAAAGAGATGAGGAGTTTTTGGTAGTAGAAGAAACCGAAGCGAATTCGGGCCATTCTCGGGCCATCAAGTTAAACCCATTCGATTCGGTGTTGTCGCCCGCTGCGAATGTGGCAACCAAAAATCAGACGGAAACGGTCGCACAGATCGATCCGCCTACTGCACCGAAAAACACCCTGTTTGGCTCGATGGTGCGATGGCAACTGGGTGGTCGGCGAGGATACCATCAGGGCCGCTATGTGGACTGGCAAATCGAAGATGATGGGCGAATAACCATTTCGCTGGGTCAAACCGATGAGGTTTGGGGGTACGATTTCGACTGGCCCCAAAATCAGCAGCAAGCCAGAAGTTGGGAGACAAGGCTGATCATTAATCCAGCCAGTCAAAAATATTGGCTGGCCGGAGACCAGGTTGCCACCTTTTATACACTTGATCACTACAGCGGAAAAATGAGTCCCGTGATCCCAGGCCAACATCGAATCAACATAGAACAATCATTCATTGCGACACCGTCAGATCAGATCGTTTTCGGTGAAAAACCGATGAGACTGACGGGAAGTGTTCTCCATCCTAGTCCCGATTTTGTGGCCCAATTGCTCAAGGATGCATTAGGAGATTCAATGCCCACAGTCGTGCTCAACTTCCAATGAACAACCCCGATTGAAGTCCCGTCGAATCTCGTTTCGGTACGGTAGCTCTCGATAGATTCAGGGTTGAAGGGCGATACTAGTGGTCTGTTACAGCTTAATTTTCGGGTAGACGGACTTCAATTTGATCCGGGCGTCGTCGACTTTCATTTGCCAGTCGACTCCGCGTTGTTGCGAGTTAATGTCATTGTACCAAGCGTTGGCTTCTCGACGGAGTTCGGCTTCGGTGCCGAAACGACGTCCTGAAA
>JBGTHU010000559.1:0-4219 GCA_041745975.1 Mariniblastus sp. | reverse complement strand
AAAAAACCAGTCGGTTGCCGCTGGGACAAATTGCGTCCCAGCACGACTCCAATCTTACCAACCAGAATCACTAACAGCAACGAGAGATACCTCGTACCCTCAACCTTTGCCACTGGGCTGACGTGTTGCGAAATACGAGTTTTTTGCTTTTGAGTGATCGGTCGCTATGCGACCGATCCCAACCATACGGGCCAATCAAAATAGTCAAAATCTCGATACCGGATACAAATTACGATTGCGGGTGGCTCTCATGTAACCAGAATCTGTTAGAGTCCTGGAGTATTAAAACTAAAAGGTCTGATCCATGTAACGATTAATGATATTTTCGATCAGTTCTTGTCGACCGCTGTCGTTGGCGGCGGAATCGCCTTTTTTTAGCATCAACGTTGATAGTTGTTCAAAACCGATTTGCCCCTGCTCGATTTGCTGGCCCAATTCGGTATCCCAACTCGCGTACCGATTGCGGAGCATTTCATCCAGCACCCCATCTGCCCGAATTGCCGCTGCAATCTTTAATCCTTTGGCAAACGCGTCCATGCCGCCGATGTGGGCATAAAATAAATCATTGGGTTCAAAACTTTCGCGTCGCAATTTGGCATCAAAATTGACTCCACCAGGTGCTAAACCATACTTTAGTAACACCAACATTGTCTGTGTCGTCAAGTAATAATCGGTGGGGAATTGGTCGGTATCCCAACCTAACAGCAAATCACCGGTGTTGGCATCAATTGACCCTAGGGCACCTTGGATACCAGCCATTTCCAACTCATGCATCATCGAGTGTCCCGCCAGCGTCGCGTGATTCGTTTCGATATTCAGCTTGAAGTGGTCCTTCAAATCGTAGGTTCGCAAAAAATTCAAACAGCTGGCCACATCAAAATCATACTGATGCTTAGTCGGTTCCTGAGGTTTGGGCTCGATTAAAAACTGCCCTGTAAATCCAATTTTGGCCGCATGATCGACGGCCATGTGCAGGAACCGAGCCAGATGGTCAAGTTCCCGCTTCATATTGGTATTGAACAAATTTTGATACCCTTCACGACCACCCCAAAAGACATAATTTTCGCCCCTCAATCGATGAGTGATCTCGATCGCGTTTTTGACTTGAGCGGCGGCGTAAGAAAAGACTTCGACGTTGCAACTGGTCGCGCCACCGTGGACAAAACGCGGATTTGAGAACAAGTTGGCGGTGCCCCACAGCAGTTTCACTCCCGTTTGCTGTTGCAGCTGTTCCAAACGATCAACCACCGCATCAAGATTTCGATTGGTCGCCGATAGGGAATCTCCTTCAGGAGCGACATCTCGATCATGAAAGGCGTAATAGGGGTTTCCTAATTTTTCAAAAAACTCAAACGCCACATCGACTCGACGAATCGCATTATCCAAACTGTCCTCGTCACTCTCCCAAGGCCGCTGCATCGTTGCCGCTCCAAATGGATCGGCACCCGTTCCACGAAAAGTGTGCCAGTAAACGACTGAAAACCTAAAATGATCCCGCATCGTTTTACCTTCGACGACTTCGTCGGGATTATACCAACGAAACGCTAATGGATTGTCGGATTGAGGGCCTTCGTATTTGATTTGAGGCACGTTGGGAAATGCAGTCATTGTCAGTTTATTCCAATTAGAAACTAAAATTCAAATTTTGAGTGGGTTCAGCCTGTACCGATCCGGTTATGTAGTCAAATATGTTATCGATCCGCAATCAGGCTGCAACCCCCGTCCCCGATATTGACGTACGTGGCTACACAGGAAAACTTGTTTCGTCCGGTTTTTGACTGAAATCGAAGTACTGAGTAAAAACATCGGGCTGACGAACTTGGAACCACAGGCAAAATGTCCAAAACGTTGATTGAAAGCCACTGGCAAATCTGGGGTTGATGTTGACGAATTGGGGGATTTGTAGGAATCTGTTAATGTTTGATTTACTCCCTAAAGTCTTGCCAAATAATCGATACCAACCAAACGAAATGCAGTCATTCTAACAAAATGGAAATTCCCCCCTTTGAAATGAATTCGGCTCGATTTTGGATAAAATCGATTGGGATGGTTCGGTCGGCAAGCTCCTTGTTGGATAGTTTTCAACAGGAGTCGGCGATTTTGGAGCATATTTATGAGGACAGTGAGTCCTATGACGTGTTTGACCCCTATCCGATCCCCCGCATTTGGGGGTTGCCGGAATCGAGCCGCCAATGGTCGGTTGCGATGGTGTTACGTCACGTATGCCTTGTGCAAGCTGACTTGATTGATTTGATTGAAATTTTAAGCCAAGAAACCTCGCCGCGGGGCATGTTTGATTGGGACGGTTACTGTCCAGAGGAATCGGTCGGAACCGAAGTTCACTCGCAGTTTGTTCAAGTTAATCGGCTTTACTGCAACCAAGTTCAGTCGCTGCTCGATCGTGCGGGCCCAATGCAATCCGAGGCCCGTTTTCGGCACCCTTGGTTCGGCCATCTCAATGCGCGGCAATGGCATGCTTTCGCATTGTTTCATGTATGGGTTCATCGTCGTCAAGCTCAAAAAATCGTGGCCATGATGGGTGTCGCCTGACATTTTGTCGTGTCAAATACTGCCTATTGGGCGAGCGTTTGATGAAAATTTACCGTCTTCGGCACCTGCAAGTTTGTAAGCCACGATCGCAAGCGCACCTGTGTCTTTCCAAAATTGCACATGTGATCAAGTAAATTTTTACTCTCAAGTCGCCGAATAAGTCGTTTTTCAGCTTTCTTTCCCGATTATTTGCAACATTGAAACGAAGTGGACGAATCGCTTATGTCGTCCTAGAAAGTCGCCCTAGAAAGTTAAGGGAATGAATTGAATTCAGCCAGCCGGCTATTTTTTCGCCCTTTTTAACACCACTTTTGAAATTTGTCGGAAACCAACTGAACTTATTCTTCGAGCAATTCGTCTAAAACGGAAGTTGGAACAGAATTTCCGTTTAACATTAGAGTAATTTTTGACAATAATCGGCACCTTGATTGAGGCGGGGAGCACTATCAAATGCTCATCAAATAAGATTGGCATGATGTTTGCTGCTAATTAACATTTGCGTTCATTTGCGGATAAAAGCTTAAGTTCTTATTGATTGCTCTCGTTGGGTCAAAAGTAAAGTTTTACATTCATTTTTTTGATAAGTTTCAGTTTGACTGAAGTTTGTTTGGGAGTACCTGGGTGGTTAATCGATTACATTTTTTTGATCAGGAGGATGGTTCAGACAGCAAAAGGCTGCAAGCGGGCAGTTTTTTGGTGGCCAATCCTGCGTTGATCGACAACCCGTTTGAAAGATCGGTGATTTTTCTGCTTCAGTATTCACAAGCGGGTGTATTTGGTGCTGTTTTGAACCGTCCAGCCGATTTAGAAAGTCTGACCAGTTGGAAAGAAGTGTCAGGGCTGAATTTCTCCGACTGCAGCATTGTCAACGGAGGGCCCGTGGGAGGACCCGTATTGGCTCTGCATCATCAAAAACAGATCGCCGAAGTGGAAATTAGCGGTGGTGTTTGTATATCCGTCGATGCTCAAGCATTCAAAACACTCTCCGAGCGAGATGGTTCGGAATACCGTATCGTTCTAGGCCTGGCCGCCTGGAGTAAAACCCAGTTGCAATCGGAAATTTCCGCAGGAATTTGGTACCAAGTTCCCGCCGATCCGATGCATGTATTTGACGAACCGGGAATGATGTGGCAAAATTTCATCCGTGAGTATGGACGGCAAACGTTGACTCAGATCGTTGGAGAGCGCCTCGTTCCCACCGATCCTCGGTTGAATTAAAATCCAAGCTTAGCATCCATGCCCACCATATTCTGCGAAACTGGGAAAACAAAATCGAACCAATGTGGTTTCCCAGCGTAGACAAATCAAAAACAGATACAATTTAATTGCAAAAGGAGCCTCTCATGCGTTTCGCATTTTTTCTTACCTTGGCCGCGATGTTGAGTCTAAGTTTCGGCTGTTCCAACGAGAATACCAACGACAAAACCAGCGGAAGCGGGAAAACATCGACCACTCACAGCCATAACGATGATCACAGCCACGACGACGGACATAGCCACAACCATGATGATCACGAGGGTGGTGAGCAAGCGGTCTGCCGTATCGGTCCTAACGGAGGCCACATTTACGAATTCGCCAACGAATCATTGCTGATGGAGATTACTCAGTCAAAAACAGGAGATATGGTTCGGTTCTTGTTGTTGGATGCCGACGAAAAGCAAACACCGAT
>JBGTHU010000558.1:0-4000 GCA_041745975.1 Mariniblastus sp. | reverse complement strand
CGACATTGAGGCCTGCAAAAAGCAACTGGTGCAATTTCACAACGAGGAAACCTTAAACATCGACTTGCTGTGCTTGGTTTGCATTGGCAAAAGTTCCGCTGTAGCGATGACCTGGGTGATCTCAGACTGGTATGCTTATCCCCCTTTTGGTGGTGGCGTCAAGCAGGGACAGGATGTCAAAGTACTGGTAATGATATCGCCTGAAAGAAGTTTAGAGGCCTGGACACTGGGCAATCCGGTGCTGCGGCATCCAATGTTCGCTGGTCGAAACCCACAAATCCCTAATTTGCCAACCTTCATTGCCTGGAGCGAAAACGACGAGACGGCAGCTCGCGAAAGTGAGGCGATTTTCAATACCATGAAACGGGGACGTCCCGATACCGATCGTATTGAAGACCCCGTCCAGTGGCGGGAAGCAACGACTTTGTACAGTCAGATTATCCCTCGAGTCAGGCTCAGTGGGACCGAGTTAATCCGACAAAACGCCGCACTGCGGGAAACGATCTTACGTTTTGTGGATGCAAAAGTCACAGAAAAAATCGAAAATTACCCCTGGTCGTCCCGTGTTCGGAAATAGCTCCCGTTTTAATTTGCCCTCAGTTGCCCTCAGTAAAACGACAGGGTCTGTCTCGGCTTGGCCAATCATGCTAAACTTTGGCCAGCGGTTCAACATGCTTAAACGGACTCGTCGACGCGACGGGCCGTTTGACGCAACACGCCTGAAGGTAACTATTTTTTTCGAGTTTAATTATTTCCAATTTTATTTTTTTTAACGAGGCGTAGCAGTGGGTGATTCAATTCATGATCGCGGTCGAGCGATGGAAGACTTGTTTTTTCAACAAAAAGACCAGCAACTGTTGGAGAAACTAAAATCGGAATTGTCAATGAAGCAGTCGCGGGACCAACTGGAACAGGCCAGTGGCATCCATGATCGCGACGTGCTCAATCAGTTGATCGAGCATGGGGTTACGGTCGAGACCTTGTTATCCGTTGGCATGATTCCCTTGGTCGCAGTCGCATGGGCCGACAATGTTCTGCAGCCTGCCGAGCGGAAATCGATCATGCAGGCTGCCGAGTCCTCCGGAATTGCTCCTGATTCAGCTGCCTATAAACTGCTCGAATTCTGGTTGCAAGATCGGCCTGATCGAAGTCTGCTGGTTGCTTGGGAGTTGTATATCAAGTCACTCAAAAGTCAGATCGATGTATTGGCCTTTAATCAACTGAAAAGTCAAGTTTTGGATCGAGCGGAAAAGGTGGCCGATGCGGCGGGTGGATTTTTGGGAATGGGAAACCGGGTTTCCGAAGCCGAACGCCGTGTACTGAATGAATTGAAAGCAGTTTTCGAGTCTTAAACCATAATTTCCGTGATTGGTTTGGTCGGCTCGACGCCCACCAGTTTTTGATCGAGCCCCCCGAAGAAATAGCTCAAGCGATTGGGGTCGAGTCCCAATTGATGAAGGATCGTCGCATGGACTCGGCGGACATGCAAGCGATTTTCCACGGCTTGGGCACCCAGCTCATCTGTTTTGCCGTAGCTGATTCCCCCTTGGATTCCACCGCCGGCCATCCACATGGTGAAACCGTACGCGTTGTGGTCTCGGCCAGTCCCTTCGGCATATTCCGCCGTCGGTTGACGTCCAAACTCCCCCCCCCAAACGACTAACGTTTCGTCCAACAAACCTCGTTGTTTGAGATCGGTTAACAAACCCGCGACAGGCAGATCGGTCGCCCCGGCATGCAGGGTATGGTTGGATACCAAGTCACCGTGGGCATCCCAATTGTCATCGTTATGGGCTCCGCCGGAGTAAACCTGGATAAAGCGAACGCCTCGTTCCACCAGGCGGCGAGCCATCAGGCATTGGCGACCGAAGTAGCGAGTCTTGGCGTCGTCCAATCCATACAGTCGCTGAGTCGATTCGGTTTCTTGGTTCAAATCAACCGCTTCGGGAGCGGTGCTTTGCATTTTATAGGCCAGTTCGTAGCTGGAAATCCTGGCGGCCAGTTCCGAATTACCCAGGCGGCTCGATTCATGTTCTTGATTATATTCCCGCAAGCTGTCGAGCAATTTTCGCTGGGCGGGATCGGATAGAAAATCAGGTCGCTGCAAATCTAGAATCGCTGTTCCTTCGCTGCGGACCACAACGCCTTGATAAGTCGCCGGCATATAACCGCTGGACCAGTTTTTAGCGCCGCTGATCGGACCTCCCGACTTGTCCAGCATCACGACGAACCCTGGTAAGTTTTCGTTTTCGCTGCCCAGACCGTAATTAATCCACGATCCCAAGCAGGGATTGCCGCTTTGAATTTTGCCTGAATTCATTTGCAACATCGCCGATCCATGAATCGGTGAATCGGCGGTCATGCTGTGCAAAAACGCGATATCGTCAACGTGCTGAGCCACGTTGGGGAACAGATCAGAAACCCATTTACCGCATTGGCCGTATTGTTTGAACTTCCAACGGGGCTCGACGATTCGTCCCTGATTGCGATGTCCCCCACGACCGAAGGTTTTGACTTCGATCGTTTTATTATCCATTCCGTACATTCCCGGTTTGTAGTCGAACGTATCGATATGGCTGGGCCCTCCATACATGAATAAGAAAATCACTGATTTCGCCTTGGGGGCAAAATGAGGAGGGCGGGGGGCCAAAGGATTCAGCCACTTCTTGTCATCCATCGGTTGCCCATCGGCGGTTGTCATTTGGGCGTTTAAGAAGGGCTGGTCGATCATCCCAGCCAGTGCTAAACCTGTAAATCCGCCCCCCATCTGCCAGAAGAAATCTCGTCGTGTTCGTTGGCAAAAATTTCGCATCATGTTAATTTCTTTCTAATCAATGTAAACGAACTCGTTTGAAAAGGGGTCTGAACCTTTTGAGGCAAGTCAACGTCTCACCGGATGTCTTGCCGGAGAGGTTGGGTCTGACCCCTTTTCAACACCTAATCAATGTAAACGAACTCGTTGAGGTTTAAAGCCAACAGGCAAAATATTTCCAGTGCTTGATGGGCGGAGATCGACTCTTGTTGAATCAATTCCTCCATGAATTTAACTCCCCGGTCGATTTCTGCGGGATCAACTGCCCGTTGAGTAACTTTCGTCAAAACAGCAGCCACTTGAGCCGCCGGTTGGTCATGTTGATCTAAGATTTGAGCCGCGAATTGTTGAGCCTGCTGATGCAAAAACTCACTGTTGAGCATCGTCAAAGCTTGTGTCGGCTGATTGGTAATAAATCGGACAGGGCACGTTGTATCGGAATCGGCCGCATCGTTGATGGATAAAATCGGAACGGGCAGTGAGCGTTTAATATGCACATAGACCGAACGCCGATTTTGTTGATCGGGAGGAGACTTCCCCCAACCAGCTCCCGGCATCGATTGACCGGCAAGTACTTCGCGAGGCAATGTAGGATAAACACTGGGACCGAAAAGTTGGTTCAAGTTCAATTGACCGGAAACCGCCAAGATCGAGTCGCGGATTTCTTCGGCCGTCAATCGCCGCATGTCGAATCTCCAAAAAAGATCGTTCAAGGGGTCAAGATCATAGGCGGCTTGATTGAATTGACTGGACATTTGATAGGCTCGTGAGTTCATCATGATGCGATGCATCTTCTTGATGCTCCAGCCGTGCTCGATGAATTCGATGGCCAGCCAATCCAGCAATTCAGGGTGAGTCGGTGGCGTTCCTTGAAATCCGAAATCGCTGGTGCTGCGCACCAATCCTCGACCAAAATGGTATTGCCAAATGCGATTGACCATCACTCGTGCTGTCAAGGGATTGTCCGCTCCGGCGATCCATCGAGCCAATGCCAAACGTCGCCCACTGGATTGAGATTCGATGCCGGGAGATTGAATTTCTGGTTCCGGTGGCGACAGGACTGACAAAAAACCTGGCTGCACTTGATTGCCGGAAACGTGAGGATTGCCGCGAATTCGTACGAAGCTCTGGGGTGGATCGGCACCTTGTTCTTTGATTGCTAAAATCTTGTAAGAGCCGGGCGGGTTG
>JBGTHU010000557.1:0-8561 GCA_041745975.1 Mariniblastus sp. | reverse complement strand
CCACGTTTCATCGTATTCCGATTCCGGCTTCGAATCGCTGACAATCCCCCCGCCAACTGGGATTTGCCACAATCCTTTCGATGCCGTGATAGTTCGAATCAAGATGCTTAAATCAGCCGATCCATCAAACCCCAAGTAGCCCAACGATCCGCAATAAGCACCCCTCAAGTCGGGTTCCAATTCGTCGATAATTTGCATCGAACGATACTTGGGCGCCCCCGTGACTGAACCGCCGGGAAAAACCGCTCTTATCAAATCGGTCAAGCTGACATCCGGTTTCAATTCCCCTTCCACTGCTGATACCAAGTGCATCACATTGGCGTATTTTTCCAACTCGCACAACTGGGTGACGGTGACCGAATCGTCATGGCAACAGAGCGACAAATCATTCCGCAACAGATCGACGATCATTACATTCTCCGCTCGATCCTTTTCACTGGCCAACAATTCGTCGGCGGCAACTTGATCGAGAACTGGATCGCCACTGCGAGGGCGAGTCCCCTTAATAGGACGCGTTTCGACTCGACGTCCTCGAACCGAGATCAACCGTTCCGGTGAACTGCTTACAATCTGAAACGTCTGACTTTCCGCATCGCAACCAGCCCCGTTACTCAGTCCGCAATGCTGCTTGGTTGCCGAAATTCGCGTATCAAAATAGCCACTAAACGGAGCCGGGCTTGAGGCTCGCAGTCGTTGATAAAGAACTTCTGGAGGACAATTCGCTGGCGCAAGCAGTTGCTGCGCGAGGTTTACTTGAAAACACTCCCCCTGATAGATCAAATCGACGACATACTGAACCGCTTGTTGAAAACCAGCAGCCGAAAAATTACTGGAAAGTCCCTGATCGTCCAGCAAAAATCGATTACCTTCGGCATTGTGATCTATCATCTCCCGTTCGACAACTTCATCTTTAGCAGCCTCTTGGTCCTGATTGGATTGGGCAGATCCGTTCAGCCATTGCAGTACCTGATCGATCCGCGCCTTGGCGCGTCGGACTCGCGCCGATTCCTCCGTCTCTGGTAGGCCGCTAGAGATAAGCCAGGCTTGACTTAAGTGGTGATCCCAAGCCAGCACCCAATCGTAAGCCCCCATTGCGATCACCGGCAAGCGAAAATGGTCTCGTCCTCGCGGAGGTAGATGCTCGAACGATCGTCCTAAATCATAACTTAATAATCCTGCCAATCCCCCCTGGAAAGGAGGCAATCCGGGCAGATGTTCCAGGCGATACTGCTTGAGTATTTGGGCAATCGGCTCCAACACGTTGGGGTTCCCCGCCGAGCCGGGAATTTCGATCCAAGCGAACGGATCCGACATTAAAAAAGAATAACGACCCAAGGGAACCCCTCGCTCTGATTGCAGTTGCCGACTGCTCTCCAGCAACAAACACCGCGAACGCCGCGACGGATGCGATAGGGAATCGAATGCCTTGGCAACGGTAATCGAATCGGGCAAGAGATGGACGATGGGTTTCATGGGATCGATGAAAGGGATATTTTTTCGCAGTACCAAATAGGTGGAAATCGTAGCGAGGCCGACTATGCGAGAACGATTAACACTAGTCTTTAGTCGGTTTGCGTCTCTTTAGCCGGTGCCGATCATGCTCCGGTTGAGTCAAAAATCCCCAATCCAGTGCCTCGTCTTGAGTATACTGTTTTCCTAGCTGCAGTGCAGTGAGGGCTTTGCACATTTCAAACCCCAAATAAAACGCATGCGACGGGGTCAAGTTTTTGGCACCACTATCTGCCAACTGGTCAAACAAATCGAACGGGTCTTCCGCCGACCAATATCGCCCTCCACCGAGCAAATGAATCGTTCCACTTTCGGCAAAAATTCGGTAATTGTGATCCCTGATCGCAGCCGCCATCACTTGGAGTTGATCGATGCCATGTTCAACAATTTTTGCATCACGCAACATCACCAATTGGGTGGAAAGCTTTTTCGGAGGAACATGGTGTTTCTGCGAATAATGAACCAGTCTTCGCGCGATGTCACACTCCACCACGGCTGAGCGAGCCCAATTGATGACCTGAGTGGTCAAGACACTGCGAATTCCTAATTCCTGACAAAAGGCCAACAGCAAAAAATTGATTCCAGCCGAATCGACATCGGTCAATTCGGTCAAGTTGCCAATTCCCATCATCATCTCCGCATCCGGCCATCGCTCTCTGGCATCCAGGTACCGCTGCAAACTGGCAGCAAACCCAAAACCAATTGGTTCGAGAATCGGATCAATCCGCAGAGGCACATTTCGCTGGCTGAGGTAATCGATCGTATCTTGTAGCGAATTCAAATCATGAATGTCGTCTGGAATGGCTACGACCTCACATCCCCAATCGGTCGCATGTTGACGATTGCTGTAATTGACTGATAGTACCAACTCCGCGCCAGCGGCGACCGCCATTTCAATTTCGTCAGGATTCAATGAGTCAATCGAAACACGATGTCCTTCCTCCTTTAACGCGGCAACGCAATGGCCCACATCCGACCAAAACCCATTCGGTTCACAGCCCACATCGATCAAGTTCGCTCCACTTCGACGCAAATCTTCAGCCATCGCGAGAATCGATTTAATATCAAGTCGTGGCGCATGGTTGATTTCGGCAATGATCTCGATATCCCACTCCCCAAAATCTGCCTTCAATTGTTTCTGACCAAAAAAACCAGGCAATTGCCGCAGGTCTTTCGGTCCCACTTCAATCGGCAGTTGAGTGACTTCCTTTAGCGGTTCCAAGTCCCCATCGCAATAGCCGGGCAGGATCAATTTGTTGGTCTCCGGGGGTATTTTCAGTCGTGATGCCAGCCAAGCGGGGGTCATCAACGCCGCGACGGTGATTGGCATGACTTGGATCGTGTATTCGAATCCGACTTCCTGGGCCAGCGATTCCAAGATGTTCCGCAGTCCCTGTTCAGCTAACTTGCCGGTGACGAAATGAATTTGCATGGAAATGACCAGTTGTTTATACGCTAATTTAGGAATCGTCCCGAATTAAAATCAGCGGCCTGATGGTAGCGGAAGGGCGCAAGCCCTCCGGTTTTGTAACACCGGCCGGCTCGCGCCGTTCCGCTTGTTTTGCAACTGCGCCGATCCGCTATTTTTATGGCACCGGACGGCTCGCGCCGTTCCGCTAAAATCCGGAAGTTAATTTGGGACAGCTCCTTGGGGTGATGCACTCGTGAATTTTACTTTTTGGTGTTATAATTGAGTCTTAATAAGTAATTATCCGACTATAGGTTTTAAGCTCTGTTTGAAAAAGGGGGCCAAGGCGACGCCTTGAAGGATTTTGCAGTGGAATCGTTCGATGAGTGTCGAACGTTGGCGCGAGCCCGCCGATTTTTGGCAAAACGGAGCGTTAGTTCATTATTCTCTGATTGGTAAGGCATGAAAGCGCTTCGATACGCAAAACGGTTAATCAGCTTCGATTCGGTCAGTCACCGCTCCAATGGAATGATTTCTAAATATTTAGAAATGAAGCTAACGAAGCACGGGTTTGTGGTAGAAAAAATCGATTTCCTAGACGAAAAAGGAGTCAAAAAAACAAATCTAATTGCCAAGAAAGGGGCCGGTGAAGGCGGTTTGGCTTACAGCGGGCATTCGGATGTTGTTCCCGCCAAACGCTGGTTCTCGCGCAAACACGGCCCTTTCGAGCCGGCAATCTCCCGTGAAAGATTATATGGCCGAGGGGCTTGCGACATGAAAGGCTCCATCGCCTGCATGTTGTCTGCGGCCCAAAATTTTTCTTGGGATAATCTGAAACGTCCACTTTACATTATTGTCACCGCCGACGAGGAGGTCGGATTTGGAGGAGCAAAAACCGTTGTCGCTGAAAGTAAACTCTATCGCGAGATGGTAAAGCAGAAAACCAAAGTCATCATTGGCGAACCCACTTCATTGGACGTCGTCCATGCTCACAAAGGATCGATAGAAATCACCGCGATCGCTCGCGGCAAGGCCGGGCATTCCGGAACTCGTGAGGGAATCAATGCCAATCTCAAGATGATTCCGTTCTTGGCCGAGATGAAACGTTTGTATGAAGAAACCGAACGCGATCCCCAGTGGCAAGACCCGCGGTTCGATCCACCGAACTTGAGTTGGAACATCCGGGTCAAAGATGATTCGCCCGCGCTTAACGTCACGGCCAGCAAATCGACCGCCACAATGTATCTGCGATCCATGCCCGCCGTCGACGAAAAACCGATGTTGGCCTTGATCGAAAAAGCCGCTGCCGACTACCAGATCGAGCTGGATATTCAGCAACGCGGAAACGTGTTTTTTGCCAATCCCGAATCTGAATTCGTTCAGCATTCCCTCAAATTAGCCCACAAACACCAATCTCATACCGTTTCCTATGGCACCGATGCGGGTATTTTTACTGAACTGGAAGACAAGATTGTTTTCGGCCCCGGCAGTATCCTGCAAGCCCACACCTCTAACGAATGGATTTCCCTGGAACAATTGGAGTTAGGAACCGAGATGTTCAATAAAATGATCAGGCATTGGTGCTGCTGAGGGATGGCCGCTCCCGCTTAAAAGAATGGGAACCGTTTACAGTTTTTTGAACTGATAAGTACCCGCACCCTAAATAAACTGATGTTAAACGTCTTAGAGAAATTCTGTTTAACGCAGCAATAGGCAACTTCAGAAGTTTACAAACAGCCCCCGGCCAGCTTGTCTGGCCGGAGCTAAAGTTTTAAGGTTAAATGGGGTGACCCGATGAAATCCCGTGCCGTCCCCGGCCAGCTCGTCTGGCCGTAACGGAAGTTTTATGGGCTTATGGGATGTAACCGACCGAGACGACCGAGACGTCCGAGACGTCCGCTTCCAAAACTTCCCGTCCTGCCGGATAAACCGGCAGGGGCGGGCCGCATAACTTGGTTGCCAAAGCTTTTGCTAACCTACAAAACTTTCCGACCTGCCGGATGAACCGGCAGGGGCGGCACACCAATTTACTTTGATCACAATTTCTAATTTTAGTACTTTCCTTACCCATGGACTTTGCCAATTCAAAGCTTTTGGCTCATGCTTTCTCAGTAGCGTTAACAATCGTCTAATATATATTTCCGATAATTATGTAAACAAACTTTTGAACGGGTGCTTAAATCGTTAATTGGATTGATATTGTGTATTCCTTGGATGACCAGCAAATATGCGACTAACAAAAAGTTTGAGAAAACTTGTTGTGCACTGACTCTTTAGTCGTGAATCCTGCTTCCAACGAGACATTTACAATTCTTTCTTCCAAGAATGCAACATCTGTAAAGCGTCCAACGGGGTCAACTGATTGGCATCCAAAGCCTTGATCTTATCAACTAGAGGATGGGTTGCTGGCCCAAAAAGTGTCAACTGAATTTTAGAGTTGCCTCCATCGATTGAATGTGAGGCTGCATCGTTTCCTGTTGACGGCGAACCGGCATCCGCCAACGCCTGCATCGTTTGGCGATCGGTTTGCTGTTGCCCGCTCGACTCCAGTCGCTGCAAAATTTGTTTCGCTCGACCATTCACCCAGGACGGGACGCCTGCCAATTGAGCGACGTGGATACCGTAGCTCTGGTCGGCACTACCTCGAACGATTTTATGCAAAAAGATAATTTTTTCTTCCCATTCTTTGACGGCTACATTGTAGTTTCGGACCCCTTTGAGGTCCTTTTCCAGTTCCGTCAACTCATGGTAGTGCGTCGCGAACAGAGTCCGACAACCGATCTGATCATGCATGTATTCAACGATCGCCCAAGCCAACGAGACTCCGTCGTAAGTGCTGGTGCCACGGCCAATTTCATCCAAAATGACCAAACTGCGAGACGTTGCGGTATTCAAGATTCGGGCGGTTTCGGTCATTTCCACCATGAACGTCGACTGCCCGCGAGACAATTCATCGCTGGCACCGACCCGCGCAAAGATCTTATCGACGATTCCAATCGTGGCTTCGCTGGCGGGGACAAAACTGCCAACTTGCGCCATCAACGCTATCAGCGCGACTTGGCGAATGTAGGTACTTTTGCCCGCCATGTTAGGACCGGTGATCAAATGAATGAACCCCGATTCATCATCGATCCATGTCGAATTGGGAACAAACGTTCCCAGCGACTCCATCCGGTCAATTACGGGATGCTTGCCATCAACGATTTTCAACTGGTTTCCGTTTTCTAATTTCGGTCGAATGTACGTTTGTTCGACCGCCAACTGAGCCAATCCGGTGAAGCAATCGAGATTGGCAATGATATCCGCATTGGTTTTCAAGCGGGGCGTTGCCGTTTGCACCAGCATCCGCAATTGTTCGAACAATTGCATTTCTAAATCGTTGGCCTGGTTATCGGCTGATAAGACTTTTTCTTCATACTCTTTTAATTCGGGAGTAATAAAACGTTCGGCATTTTTCAACGTTTGTTTGCGAATAAACTCGGGGGGAAGCTTGTCTCGATGAGCGTTGGTTGTCTCCAAATAATATCCGAATACTTTATTGTATCCAACTTTCAGATGCGGAATGCCTGTTTGCTCGATCACCGATTGTTGGTATTGGGCAATCCACTGCTTGCCACCTGCGGCCAGTGTCCGATATTCATCCAAGGGTTCATGGTAGCCCGTTCGAATGAAGCCGCTATCTTTGGTATTTGGTGGGCAGCCATCGACCAGCGCCTTAGACAATTCGCTTTGAAGTTCATGGCAGGGATCGAGGTCGACTTCCAGCTGTTTAAGCAATCCACTCTGGCAAGATTTCAACAACGACTTCAGTTGCGGCACGGTTTGTAGTGTGGTGGCCACACACTCAAGATCTCGAGGAGAAGACCGTCCCACGGAAACGCGAGCCAATAATCGCTGCAGGTCGTAAGTTTGTTTGAGGAAGTCACGTAGGCCTTGACGTAGAGACTGCGACTGAGTCAATTCTTCAACCGCATCCAATCGCTGCTGGATCGCATCGATTTGGGTCAGCGGACTCCGCATCCATTCTCCCAGTTGTCGACTTCCCATGGGGGTTTGGCAACAATCCATCACTCCCAATAGAGAACCATTGCGTTGGCCACTGCGAATCGTTTGGCTGATTTCCAAACTCCGCCAGGTCGCCCCATCGATCTCTACATATTGAGTCCGACGATAGGGGACCAGTCGATCAAAATGTAACAGGCCCGACTTATGGTTTTCTTTCAGATAATCGATCAAAGCCCCGGCGGCGGAAACGGCCACGCTGCCGAACTCCTCAATTCCTAAGCCATCCAAAACGGAAATACCAAATTGCTTTTTCAGCGTTTCCGTTGCATTGTCCAGCGAAAACGTCCATCGAGGCCGTTCGGTGATCATGAACGGATGCCGCGTCGACTCTTGCAAAAAACTGGTTTGGCCTTGTGGAACAATGGCTTCCTTGGCGTTCAAGCGAGCGAGCAGGTCATCGAGCTGAGTCGAATCGACGGCAGTCACCAAAAAACGACCGGTCGACGAATCGGCCCAGGCAATCCCATAACTTGGCCCCGCTCCACTGGCAGCGGTGGAGGACGACGAGGACATACTCTTGGGTGTTCCCTTTGTTGGAGCATGAAAAATCGACACCAAAAAATTGCTTTCCGCCGGGTCGAGTAGTTCGTGATCGGTAATCGTTCCCGGAGAAACGACCTGGGTGATCTCTCGTTTAACCAAACCTTGGGCCGTTTGCGGATTCTCCACTTGTTCACACACGGCGGCCCGATAGCCCATTTTGATCAGTTTGGCCAAATACCCTTCGAGTTGATGATAAGGAAACCCAGCCATAGGGATCGGATTGGCTGATTTGTCTCGGGAGGTCAACGTCAGCCCCAGGATTTTGGCGGCAATCTTTGCGTCTTCATGGAACAACTCATAAAAGTCGCCCATGCGGAACAACAGCAAAGCGTCGCCGCAGGCCTTTTTGGCTTCATCGTATTGTCGCATCATTGGGGTTTGGCTCATACGATAGAATTTACCAATCAATCCGCTTCGATTCGAGAGGTGACAAGCTCATTCCCCTGTTTTTTTGCAACCCGTGGATTTCGGAGTTGAACATTCGTCAAATCTTATCTTTCAACAAGCCTGTGAATGCCACTGGCTTGCCAGGTAGATCGCCACCCATAAAGGTTAAAAAACGCTACCGACCTGTCCGCTTTTCATTACCTGGGCCATCATCAGCGGATGTCAATTCGACTCCGGCCAAGCGCAAGTAAACCGACAAGATGGCTCGATCAATCAGCCGAAGACAAAAATTGCTGTAACTTTTTCAATTGGTCGGTATTGATGAAATCGACATTCGCCTCGATCAACTGGTTCCAAACCGCCCGGTTTTCGGGAGTCCCCCATAGTCGTACTTTGCGACCGCTGGCATGGGCACTTTGCACCCATTGAAGTAATTTTTGACGTTCTGCTTCAGGCATTTCGCCTCGCCCACTCCAACTAAAATGCGATCGCCAATTGTCACTTAAAAGTGGCATCACTTCAGCCGAAAGTTCACTGCTTAAGTCTTTCATCCGCCCATCAATTCCAGCGATTCTCGGTTGAGCGTCGGCGATTTGCAGGTAGTCTCGATTGCCACTGATGACAACTCGGACTGGCGCGATTTCGGATT
>JBGTHU010000556.1:0-5868 GCA_041745975.1 Mariniblastus sp. | reverse complement strand
CAAACAATTCAATCCTTGATGGACAATGATCCGGTTCTCACCCAGCAGTGGAACGACATCAGCCACGGTGCCGATCGCTGCCAACGAAATTGCACTAAACAAAAAGTCTCGCAAGTGGGGAGGGAGTTTGGCCGACCCATGGTGGCGTTGGCACAGCGCCCAAGCCAATTTGAATGCAACCCCAGCGCCGCACAAACCCGCAAACGGGTATTGACTCCCTGGCAACGAGGGGTGAATCAACGCATCGGCACCGGGTAATTGTTCTCCATACTGATGGTGGTCGGTCACAATTATCTGCTTGCCCGCTTGCTTGACATATGCCACCTCATTGACACTGGCAATACCGCAATCGACCGAGATAAACAGATCGGCACCCAAATCCATTTGTTTTTTTAGTGCATCGATATTCAGACCGTATCCGTCATCACATCGATTGGGGATAAAATAGTGAACGTCGGCCTCCAACAATTCCAGACAGCGCACTAAAATTGCCGTTGCCGTCATCCCATCGCAATCATAATCGCCATAAACTACGATACGTTTGCGATTCGCGATTGCCTGCAGAATGATTTCTGCTGCTCGCTCAACTCCCGGCAAATCCGCTGGATCATGGAGTCCTGTCATTTTCAGCGATAAGAACCGATCGACTTCCATGGCATTGCTCACACCGCGGAGCGCCAGAATTTGAGCCAAGGCCGGTGAGACATTCGCTTCACGCTCAATGGATTGAATAAGCTGAACATCATGTGTCCTCAGTATCCATTGTTTTGACATCCTGAAAATTCCTTTATGTGTTGAAATGTGGGGAATTAGCAACGTACTGTTTGAGCACTTCGACCATTCCCGCGAGACTTCTAATCTAACCGCTTTTTTCAAAAAAGTAAATTCGCCTTTGCATCTGAATTCTGCGGATGGCGTAACCGTTGACGAGTATTTTTCGCTTCACACAATTGGCGGAAATCGTAGAGAAGACGAGGCACCTGCCGGGGGAATGCTTCGCGAATAGAATGCGGTAAGAGGGGATTGTCTTGACCGAAGACCCGACCTCTTTGCCTGCAACTGAACGCTTGCGACCCCGCTTAACCCGGCGGCAATCGGTGCCCCAATTTGTCACGCTTAGTCGCCAGATACCGAGCGTTATAGGGATTGGTCGGCGGTAAGATCGGCACCTGATCAACAACATCCAAATTGAAACCTCTTAAATTGAAAGCTTCGGTTTTCTTGGGATTGTTGGTCAATAAACGGATCTGTTGCAGTCCCAAATCTTTTAGGATCTGCAAACCGATGCCATAGTCCCGCATATCGGCTTTATATCCCAATGCATGATTCGCTTCGACGGTGTCTAAGCCGTTGTCCTGCAATGCGTAGGCGCGAATTTTTGCGGCCAACCCAATCCCCCGTCCCTCTTGTGGCAGGTAGACCAGCACGCCGTGGCCCTCGTTGGCGATCATTTCCAGAGCCAAGTTCAATTGGTCACCGCAGTCGCAACGCAAGGAGCTAATTAAGTCGCCGGTGAAGCAGCTGCTATGCATCCGTACCAGCGGTGGCAAGGTTTGATTCGCGGGATCGCCCATGACCAAGGCCACCGGCTCTTGAGTTTCATATTTGACATGATAGACCTGGATGCGGAACTCTCCCAGCCGCGTTGGCAACTGGGCCGCTGCGGAGACGGAAACTAGCTTTTCCATGGTTCGCCGATAGGCGATCAATTCCTCAATGGTGATGATCTCCAAATTCTTTTGTTCGGCAATCTCCAACAAGCGATCTCGAGTGGCTCGGTTACCATCTTCATCCAAAATCTCGCACAACACGCCTGCTGGAGCCAGACCGGCCATCCGACAAAGATCGACGCAAGCTTCGGTATGACCGGCTCGACGAAGCACCCCTCCTTCCTTGGCCAACAACAAGTGGACATGCCCTGGACGCTGAAAGTCTTCCGGCCGACTGGCAGGATCGGCAATTGCCCGTACACATGTCGCCCGTTCCTCAGCCGTAATTCCGGTCTTGGCACTGCAGTGATCCAGCGGAGTCAAAAACGCCGTTTGATTAGTCGAGTTATTATCGCCGAAGTCGACCAACGGATGTACCTGTAATCGATTGGCTGTCTCAGCCAAAATCGGCATGCAAAAATCTCCCCGCCCACTCAACACCAGATTGATAGTCGATGGGGTCGCGACCTCGGCAGCACAAATGTAATCTCCTTCGTTCTCTCGATTTTCATCATCCAGAACAATGATTACGTCTCCCCGCTTGATTGCTTCGATTGCTGCAGGGATGGAGGAAAAAGATTTCACCATTTTGTTTGATTAAACTTCGATGTCAAAGGTTGTGACCACGCGTAAATTAGTCCGATGGTCGGAAGGTTGGAATTGCGTAAACTAATTCGTGAAAACCATTTCACCAGAAACAATTTTTACATTTTTTAAGTCGAGTCGTTCCGCTTGGCGTGCCAAGGCCAGTTAGCAGTTGAGAACCTGCCCCACCAAGGGGATGAATCTCTCCCTCACTCATTGATGTAAAGGTATATATTCATCTGCCACTGGTTTTAATTCGCCTGGCTGATGTTACACTGCAGGATTCTATCATCAGCAGAACCGTCATTCAGCACGGTGACTTCACTTTCTATCATACCCTCAATATTGAATTCCGGCAGGTGTGACAATCCGTTTCAAGGGGTAGAGAAGGGGGTAAGGCCTGGATGGCACTGTTGAACAACAGGGATTCGTAGTGAATCCTGCTTCCACCAAAGTGAACTCGGCGTGGAGCGTACAACCGGCTGGAAAGTAGCAACCAAGAGCGGCCTCAATCGATCTTGTCTCGGTTTCAAGGGCGTTACAATCACTATTAATATTGAGACTGTCTGATATACTTGGGAGATTGAATCGTTTTATTATGGAGAATTGTAAAAAATGCAATTATTGCGAAATATTCGGATTGTCGCGTTGGTCGACGACATCTACGAAGACTTAGAATTGTGGTATCCCAAATACCGATTGATTGCAGCGGGTGCCGAAGTTTTAGTGGCCGCTCCACAAGCCCGGCAGCAGTACCGGGGCAAGCATGGTTATCCCTGCGTCAGTGATATCGCAATTGCCGATTGCCATGAACCCGATTTTGATGGGATTTTGCTACCCGGTGGGTTCATGCCGGACAAATTGCGACGTGACCCGCAAGTCAAATCGCTGATCAAAGCCTTTGCTGACGCAGAAAAATGTGTGTCAGCTATCTGTCATGGGGGTTGGATGGCGATTTCAGCGGGTGTTTATGCTGGCGTCAAAGTCACCGGCTCGCCCGGCATTAAGGATGACTTGGAAAACGCGGGAGCGATCTGGGAAGACGCCCCCGTCGTGGTCGACCGTCACTTTATATCCAGCCGCAAGCCCGACGATTTGCCTGCGTTTACCGAAGCGATGATTCAAATTCTAAATATTCAACAAAACGCGGTTCAATAATTCCCCCGGTACTTTGTCGTCACTAAAAAATTGCCAAATGCAGCCAACTAAAATCGATTTTCGATCGGACACACTCACTAAGCCAACTCCTGGCATGCTGAGGGCAATGGCATCTGCCGAAGTCGGCGATGACGTTTTCGGCGAAGACCCAACGATCAACCAATTGGAATCGAAGTTGGCTCAAATGTTCAATGTGCAGGCCGCCATGTTCTGCCCATCGGGGACGATGACCAATCAGATCGCCATCAAGTGTCACACCCAACCTGGAGACGAAGTCATCTGCGATGAGAACTCGCATGTCTACCAATACGAAGGGGGAGGGATTAGTTTTCATTCGGCAGCATCGGTTAAATTACTACAGGGGGATCGAGGCCGCATTACCGCGGAAATGGTCCAGCAAAGCATTCGAGGTGACGATATCCATTACCCCCGATCGCGTCTGGTTTGTTTGGAAAACACTGCCAATCGTGGCGGCGGAAGTTGTTATTCCTTCGATGAAATCCAACGGATTCATCAAGTGTGCCAATCGCATCAATTAGCACTTCATTTGGATGGGGCGAGACTTTGGAACGTATTGGTGACGCACCCCGAAACGGCAGCGGATTACGGTCGAGTCTTTGATAGTATCTCGGTCTGTTTGAGTAAAGGGTTGGGATGTCCGGTCGGTAGTTTACTGTTGGGCAGTAATGATTTGATCCGACAAGCCAGAAGGTATCGCAAGCTGTTCGGTGGCGGGATGCGACAAGCCGGCTCTTTGGCTGCTGCCGGAATCTATGCCTTGCAACACCATGTTGAACGTTTGCAAGTCGACCATCGCCATGCCCAGCAATTAGGTGAAGTTCTTCGGCAGCGATCGATTGTCAAGCGCGTGTTGCCTGTCGAAACGAATATCGTCGTCTTCGAACTTCAACCCCAGCGGACGGCGACGGAGGTCGTCGAGTGGTTCGCCGCCGAAGGGATATGGGTTCTGGCGATTGCCCCCGACCGGATTCGTTTGGTGACCCATTTGGATATCACCAAAACCATGATGGAGCGAGCCTTGCAAGTGGCGGAGCGAATGTAAGCCGCCAACACAGAAATTAAGCTGGAAAAATTGGAAGCCTTCCACGGTCATCTTTCCCTTCCTACCCGTGAACCGTTATCAACTTCCTCTCCTGACAATTTTGGAAGACTTAAGCCGACTGAAGGTTTGACAGTAAACTGGGGTTGTTTCAGTGTTGGCAAATCGCTAATCTGCTGGCTGATTCCGCCAGAAATGTACTGGCGGAGTTCATTGCCTATTGATAATCGATTGATCAAGGAAGATCAAATATGAGTCGGCTGATAGAATACAAATTGTTGTGGGACAACCTGGGCAAAGTCGGTTATCACCCCCTTAATCACATGATTCATCTGACGCTTTTGGTGTTGGCGATCGTCGCCGCAGCCAGCGGTGAGGTGATGATTTCTACTGCCAGAGGCCAGTCGAATGCCGATTTCCCGTCGATTTTGATTTGGACCGAAACCAGCCCCAAGGATTCGAATCAACCCGTCGGCGAGTATTTTTTCCGCCGAAAATTTTCCGTCGTCCAACCCGAAGAAGCCGAATTACAATTTTCCTGGCCGGGCGAGGCGGAAGTGTTCATCAATGGAAAGAGCGTATTCCAGGGAAAATCGGGGACGGCAGCACAGAATATCGATATGTTACCCCATTTCAAACCGGGCGTTAATCTAGTCGGGATCAAGATTACGGCCCTTAACCAACAAGACATCGGCTTGGATTTCCGACTGCGAATCCGTGAACGGGGAGAAACCCGCTGGCGGGTACTCGGTTCTGATTCGTCTTGGAAGGGGAGTACTGAAATTACAGGCCGATGGCAGGAGTCAGATTTCAATGACTCCGGTTGGCCGCGAGTCCGTGTCATTCCCGATTCGAGATCGACCGTTGCCGGAGATACCTACCCCGCGTCTACTGGAAACTCAGCAATTAACAACACAACAAAAGCTTCTGCTGAAAATCCAATAGAGGACACTCGTTTTTCCATTGCGGAAAACTTTATCGTTGAGGAGGTGATGTCTCCGGACGAAACCGGATCTTTGATCGCGATGGAAATAAACGAGTTTGGCAAATTCTTACTCTCGCAGGAAAATGGTCCGCTTTTGATCGCCGATCCCAGCAGGCCAGTCGGCGATCCCAGCCGCTTACGGACTTATTGCGATCAGGTCAAAAGCTGTCAAGGAATTTTGGCACTCAATGGTTCCGTCTATGTTACCGGATTGGGCCCTCAGGGAATGGGATTGTATTTACTAAATGATACCAACCGCGACGGAACGATTGACCAGGTAGAAAAAATTCTGGGGTTCACCGGAGGCCCGGGGGAACACGGGCCTCACGGAATTCAACTTGGTCCCGACGGCATGATCTATGTCATTTTAG
>JBGTHU010000555.1:0-1998 GCA_041745975.1 Mariniblastus sp. | reverse complement strand
CGATATGGGTTGTTTACCTTCCAGTCGCGCTTCGATGACACAACGGATGTCATCGTCGCCGCCCTTGGCATCACTGTTTTGATCCGTCAATTGGACTTCAAGCCGAGTGATATGGTCGGCGAATCGTCCGAGTTTCTTGGTCAACTCGGACGCAATCCCTTCTTTAGAAGCGGTCGTAAGAGTGATATTGGAATCGCTGTTGATTTGTAATTTCATGATTGAGGTCAGAATTATTAAGTTAAATTGTTGGAGTTAAATTATTGGTAATCATTCACAGTCGGACTCGCAGGCCGCCGCAATTTTGGCGGGAGGCGTGGTTTGTTGTGTGCAAATTGTATCGCGCCAAATTTGCTCTGGCCCTGTGGTTAAACGATGAAATTGACCCGATTGGTGAACGCTTACAATTATTGTAACCGTTTACGAGTATTTTTCTCTCTACCAAATTGGCGGAAACCATTGGTGAAACGTCACGATTTTATTGGGGATCCAACCAAGAAATGTCCTGTACAACGAATTGCCACATTCCGTCGTAAAACCCCAGTTCTCCCATAAAGTCCATTTCGGCTCCAAGTGGAAATCGTTCATAAATCTTCAATCGCAAATCGAGGTCAAACGACCAAACTTTATATTCATCACCATGAACTTGAATTACAAATGGCTTTTCCCCTGAAACGACCGATTTGACCTTGAAGATTCGGCCCACATTGTCGATGTTCTGTATCTTTTCGCGGCTTCCCAGCGTTTCGGTGGAAAGAATCAAATCAGCTGGAATCCCGCTATAGTCGACAGCAATCCCTTTCAGTTCAGCTTCCGAATTACCCGGTTGCCCGGGCGATTCCAATTCCAGCATGCGGTTAGGGTCATTCTCGGTGGCGATGCGGAAACGAGCTAAAACGGGGAAATGATCGGAATAGCCCATTCCGTCCCCATTAAGGGTGCTCCAGCGAATCGGCAGGCCGCTGCCATGCTGTGCGTTGATCCCTTCGAATTTCGCCACTTGTTTGCTGTTGTCGATATATTGAATGCCTCGATAATCGTACAAGCCTCTGGCAATCATCAACTGCATCAACGTACCCCAACTCCCACGATAAGCATCGCTTTTCCGTTGCTCCGGTGGCAACTCGTACCACAAGTTATACAGATCAGGTCCACCGAGTTGGCGAATCGCCAATTCGTCTCCCTGGCTTCCCAAAATATCATTGACAGCTGTTTGTTTCCAATTGGAATATCGTTGGGATTGGTTGTAATGTGAATTGAAATCGCCTCCCAAAACAATATCGGCCATTGGATCTTGGCTGAGAATTTCATCCAATCGCTGGCGGACAACTTCGGCATTTCCAATTCGAATCTGTTCACTTTGTTGATTGGAAGCACCGGACTTCCAGTGAGCGTTAAAGGTGTGCAGGGGATAGTCACCCACTTGGTGGATGACCTCCAGTGTCCCCCTTGCCCCATCGGATTGATGGGTGCGACTCTCGATGATCGGGAACTGTGAAAAAGTAGCATTCACATGAGCCACGGTTCGACCGGTTGGATCTTCGCGAAATTCGGCAACCGCCACATGATAGGGTCCCAGCCCCGCATCGATCAACGACTTCAACAAAAACGCTTCGACAGGTAGGTCTCGAATCGCATTGCTAATCTCTCCGGACAACATCTGTTCAACGGACATCTCCTGAAAGGGCTTTAGCAGGTGGTCATAATCGATCGGCTTGTCGGATGGTGTAAGGTCGTTTTCAAGTTCTTGGAACAGCACGATCTCAGGCCCACGCCCTTGCTGGAATTCGGACAACACTTGAGTTATCCCTCGCAATTTTTTCATCAAGTGCTGAGCTTGATATTTGTCGGCCCGATAGTCATTGAACAGAGCTTGGTCATCGATGTCGAATAAATTTTCTACATTGTAAGCCATGATGATGAACTCGGCTTGACCGCTGGAGCTCTCCAAGTTCTTGGATACACTTTCATTCACAGAGTCGCCGATCAATTCCGCTATCT
>JBGTHU010000554.1:0-6004 GCA_041745975.1 Mariniblastus sp. | reverse complement strand
AACAACGTGCAAATCCATTTGCGGGAAGGGGATGGAGATCCCTTCTCGGGCAAACGCGGCGGCAATTGAGGTATTTAACTCATGCCGGATACTGGTTCGCCGATCCATTTTCTCCAGATAGCATCGGACGAAAAAATTGAGTGCACTATCTCCAAAACTGTCCAGTCCGATCAAGGGCCCTGGATCCGACATCACGTCAGGATGGGAGGTGACAACATCGGTCAAAATGGCAAGAACACGATCTGGATTGCTGCCGTATGCCACACCGATCGCTAACGTCAGGCGATTGGTTGAACTGGAAAGAGTCCAATTCAAAAGTTGGCTGGTAATGAGATCCTTGTTGGGGATGACCAATTCCTGCATGTCCCACGTGCGAACGGTCGTGGCTCTCATTTGAATTCGCGTGACAACTCCGATTTGATCGTTGACTGTGATAGTGTCTCCGATTCGCACCGGTCGCTCGAACAACAAAATCAAGCCAGACACAAAGTTGGCCACAATCTCTTGCAGACCAAAACCTAAGCCGATGGAAATGGCCGCTACGGCCCACCCAAACTGCGACCATTGCACACTCAAAAAATTGGCTGCCGAGACCAATCCGACAATCATAATTAGATATCGAAAAAGTGTGGTGGCCGCGTATCGTGCTCCGGCGTCCAGCGTGGAAAACTCTTGCACCACCATGTTCAACAATCCAGGCATATTTTTCACCACCAACCAAGTGGCAAACAAGGTCAAACCGGCCTTGAACAAATTTAATAGAGTCACCATGCGAACTTCGCTACCCACGGTGGTAGTCCAAAGTTCCACATTATCTAAAATCTTGAATGCAGGCATAAAATCAAGCCAAACGTAGTACAGCCCCAACAGCACGAACGACCAAATTGCCAAGACTGCGACTTGTCGTGATTGACGACTGATTTCAACCATCTCCTCGATTGACTGCTCGACAGCTGCCGTCTTGACCTCGACGGCGATATCGTTCTGATCCTTGGTTGCTTCTTGCATGGCTTGCCGCGTCTTGCGAGCTTCCTCCAATGCAGTCGCCCGCCGCTGCACCAATAACCAACGAAACAACGTCCCGCCGAGCAAAATTGCGACCATGATGATCGACAGGCTCTTCTCCAGATATCCGGCCAGTTGAAACGCGGTAAAGTAAAATCCCGAAACCGAAAGAACCAAAAGTGTGGCCGGTAAAAGCAAAGCCGTGGCGTAAACCAGATAACGAAATCGATAAAAACCCATCAATTGATTGTTGACGGCCATTTGCTGAAAAACAACTCCCCGTGGTCGGAAGATGGTGTGCAAATACCAGGTTAAGATCAGAAACATGGTACAGGACAGTAAACGCCCCAGCGAGTTGCGATAATCTTCATTCGGCTGCGCGAATAATATGGTTTGAGCGAACACCAAGGGAATGACCACCGAATAAAAGGTGCGAATTCTCCACCTCAAAAAAATTCGAGTGCGTTCAGGCCATTTGAAATGCGCGTGAGCCAATCCCTGCTCAATGAGACCTACACGCAATAATTCCAGGGAACCTAAAAACAGGCCTACAATAATCAAGGAGTAACCGACATTGTCTCCGAATCCAGTGGAGAGAGAGGCTGATCGCAACCATTGACCGATGGCGATCACCAATAGTGGCCAAAAGGCGGCCAGCATCACGGTATACGCCAGCGAGTAAAGTGTTGGGGTAATGGTGGAGCAATATTTCTTGGCCGCCAGCTCACCATTTTTTCGCAAGTGACTCTTCAAACGGCCTCGCGAAAAGAACAGGAACAAAAAACCGATAGCTGCGATGATTACCAGCCCAAACCAAGCGGTTCTCGTGGTGCTCAACAGGTCCGTGGCTAACTTTTGCCACTTTTCCAACTCGAAAAACCAGCCCACTGCCTTGCGACTTTTTTCGATATCGGCCGGTGCCAACGTCGCCGCGCTGCGTATCCATATCACTCGTCCGTCGATCCATCCCAGATAGTTTTTGATCAATGAATTCGCGACCCGACGCTCTTCCTCCAAATCCGCTAATTTTACGGATTGCTCCGCCAGCACATCTCGCAAATTGCGAACCTTTTCGATACGCAACTTTAGTAGTGCTGTTAGTTCGTTTTCGAATTCTTTTTCACCAACTTCGACGAAGCGACGCCATAACGCCTCGTTCAGAAATTGCTGGGCTTGCTCGGGCAACAACGCTCTTTGATTTCCCAACAAAAATATCTTTTGGGCCAACTCTTTGACATCGTCCCGATTGAAATCTTGCAACACAGAGAAGACCGCATCACGGCGCAGTGCTTCGATTCCCGCTGTTAAGTTAGGGACCAGTTGGTTGATCTCTCGAACCAATATGCCGCGCAACCGATCTATTTCATCCCGATGGACTGTCCCTTCGATCGGCATTCCGGCAAGGAAAACAACTGACTCGTTGCTATTGGCCGCCAAAGTTCGTTCAATTTTTTCCAAGTCGCGGATGTCGTACCCATTGAGAACGCTTAATGCAACATCCTTGAATTGTTGGACATAAATGGCTTCATTTTCCAAAATCTCCAACTCGTTTAACAACAAGAGTGACAACTCTTCGACTTGAAGTCGAGTTTCTTCATCGCTGACGCGAGCCAACTGGAGCTCGTTCCTCAACTCCAATAATTCCTTCCGGCGTTGTCGGAGGATCACTCCCAAGGCACTGGAGCCACCGATTTTGTTGAACCGATCCTCATGAGTTTCAAATTGCTTTTCCCTAGAAGCCCGATTTCCCACTAACGCAGTGTGTCGCTGAGCTAAATCGACAATCGCGGCTTGCGATTTTTGCAACTGCTGCATATCCAATAAATCGTGTCGAATAAATGCCTTGAACACAGGTCCCGCCGCCTCCATGCGGCGAAGTGTTTCTTGGCGTTTGACTTCCAGTTGCGCTTGTTGCTGTTGCTGAAAGTACTGACGGAGTAAATCCAATTTCTTTTGATTCTGCTCAATATCCAATTGGGCCACTGCTGCTTGCTTAGGCAGCAACTCTTGGGCGAGCCGATACCGTTCCAGCTCTTTTCGCAAGGAACTCAACTCTCGTTCTGCCTTGACTCCCTCCGCTTGAACCAAAAGAGTGCGAGCCCCTGTTTGCAACGGTAACTCAGTTTCCGGCGGCGTGGAGTTGGATTGAGCTTGAATTTGCTTAATGCGATTCGATAGCTCTTCCATTTGAGGGGGAATTTCTGCCATGCGACTGCGGCGCCGTTCAATCTCGGCCTGTCGGGCCGCCAAATACTCCGTTCGCTCTTTTTGGTATTCATCCATTTGAGAGACTAGTTGACGCAATTCATCGATCGTTTGCTCCGACGATCGGATCCCCTGCATCCAGCGTTCGGCCGATTCGATGGGTTGAGCTAGCCGTTGCTCGATTTCTTGAAGAGTTCGAGGGATGTTGTCAATTCGCGTTTGAAATTCAACCAGCTGTTTGGCAAATTGATCGGCGGCATCCAAAAATTGCTCGGCCGATTTTAAGTTTTTGAGAATCCCTTCTTTTTGAGTCTCATCAATCCCTGAGGCGGATTCCAATTCAGCCAAAGCAGCTGTGATTTTCTCGCGATTCACATTGAACAATGAAACTGCTTTTTGATCAGGATCGATCTCGTCAGGGATCGCCTGATTCGGTTGAGGATCTTGGCGAATGGACGTATCGGTATCAGGGGCTTGCTGGCGAGTTCGTGTACTATCAACTGACGGAAGAAAGTCCGAGGTACTCGTCGACTTTACAGGATTGAAATACCGACCATCGTCTTGACGCTTGGTTTCCTGATAGCCTGGAAACTCAAAATGACTGCTCGCTACAATGCTCGTTGGGGATACAGCGATCATCCAAAAACAAAGCGTTTGAATAGCTATTGCCTTGAAAATTCGATCCGAATCGCTTTTGAAGAAGCCTAAAAACGTAAATAACATGCTATCGGTATACAAATCCATTGCCCCTATTTTTTATTACCCAGTTCCCAACCAGGCCTTGTTCGCAACTCGCCCAACCCGCCACCGCGGTCAGCACAACTGCCAATCCAGCCACCGCAAACTCTCGAAACCCTCTGAAAATTCGGGGGATTTCCCGCTTTCTACCAAGACACAGCCGCCCAGCCGCTAAATTAAGTTTTATCGAATCTGCTTAAATCACTCTAGCCCAACTTGAATTTGAGTTAAACAAGCAACAAAAATAACACTGCATCCCCAAATTTAGCCAAGTCGAATCATCTTTTAGTCCAAATGTCCGCACATTTTTTGATTTAAAGGGTACTGTCAACAGAAAAGCCTGCTCTTTGCGGTTGACTTTGCGGCAGATTGTGTCACATTATTACTGCTTTGCTTGCGCGATTGTTACCATTGGTGATTAAATTAAAACTTGGCCAGGATGCTCAATAGGTTGCGGTTGCCAGGCAACGTCTTATGTTAATTGATCTTGGAACCTTAGTTTTCATTTGAACAATTCAAGCGTGAAGTCAACATAAAGGATAAGTGATGGAAGCGAAATTGATTGTGGTGGGTGGCCAGCTGGAGCCAAATGAATTCACTCTTTCCCTCCCTATTGAAATCGGAAGGGGCACGGAAGCGGACATTGTAATCCCTGACACATTAGTCAGTCGTAGGCATGCGAGAATCTTTGAGCAAGACGGATTGTTGTTTGTGCAGGATCTCGACGGCTGAAATCATCCGGCCAAACGAGTTGCTAACGTTAGGCACGCTAACGTTCCGAGCGATTTACGATTTCCCACATTCCTTAGAGACGGTAATCGCAAGCCAGCCGAACGGCCATTCATCTGGCAACGATACGGTCCGATTCGATGATGCGTTCAAGGATACGATGGTGATTGATCAACCAGAACCGGTGCAAATTCCTCGTTCAAAGCCAATGCCAAGCCTGCAAGCCGATCTTAACACGGATTTGCCAACGAAAACTTTGGAGCAAGTTCGGAAGGAAAACATTACCAATCCCCAATCAATTGAGCGGAAGCCTTCAGCCCAGGCTGACGTGTTGGCACCCTCGGCGTTCGATTCCGCGAAAAATTTTCAAAATGGCCTGGCCTTTGAATCTGAGCTTGCATCGAAGCCGAATTTGTTCGACAATCACGAAGTTCCGAATCAGCAAAAGTTGGCGGATGAAAGACAATGGTTAGAACAAAAAATAAAGATTCCACGTTGAATTCATGAAACCATCTGCGGAAGAAGACCGGCTGCTGATTCAACGTATTCGTGGGGGCGATGAGTCCGCCTGGAATGATTTGATCAATGCCTATGAAGGCCGCTTGATGGCGTTTGTGGAGAGTCGATTGGCCAATCGTTCTGCCAGCGAGGATATCGTTCAAGAAGCGTTTGTGGGGTTTTTGAACAGCTTGCCAAACTATGACGGTGATCGTTCACTGGAAAGCTATCTGTTTTCCATTTGTGCCTATAAGTTGACTGACTTTTTGCGGCGCGAGGGACGACGGCCTGCCATCCCCATTTATTCCGCCACTGATTCAGATGAACCATGGCAGCTGTCCTCACCCGCCCGCCATGCCAGCAGTATCGCTCGCAGCGGCGAACGCAAACAATTGGAAGAACGCGCACTGACCCAAGCAATCTCCGAACAAGTCGAAAAATGGCAGCGGAAAGGGGAGTGGAATAAGCTCAAGTGCATCGAATTATTGATCGTTCAAGGTCGCAGTAACAAACAAGCTGCTGAATATTTGGAGATCAGCGAACAACAAGTCGCGAATTACAAATTTGATTTTTTGGCCCGATTGAGAACGTTAATTAAACGTCAAGGATTGCAACAAGAAATCTTTCCCGAACTCTACGATTAAATCTAAAATAAAACCCAGAATAAAACCCAAGATAAAACCCAGAATGAAACAGAGCCTAGTCCGAATGTCGTTTATTTCCAAATCAACCTGTTTTTCATGCCGTTTTGTTGTGCGGGCAAATCCAACTCGCATGACTTTCCCGACTCTTCTGAATTGCGTGGGCTTGCTCGCACTCGTTTGCTCAG
>JBGTHU010000553.1:0-5255 GCA_041745975.1 Mariniblastus sp. | reverse complement strand
CCGAGTTTGCCAGCAAGTTGACTGGAGCGACTCAAGGCAACTTTGGTTTCGTCCTCGTGGATCGTGGTGGCGATCATCACTTTGAATCCAGCGTCGGCCCGCAAATGTCCTCTCAACAACGCCGCTTCACAGGAGACTTCGGCAAACAACCGCCATGCCGTCAAATCCTGGGCGGTGCTGGAGACCAATTCGTCACTGGCCCTCAACAGCAGCAACGATACCCCTAACTTTTCCAAATTCCGAGCCACCAATTCATCAACTCGCTTTCCGCGAACTTGATATAACTGGCAGTTGAGTTGAGGACTTGCCGCTGGTGAGTCGGGATCGTCCTCGAACGAAGCTTCAGTCGGAGTCAAAAATTTTGAAAAATCAATTTCGGGAAGCTCATCTGCCAGTCGAGCCACTGTTTTTAGCAGTGCATTCGCGTCGCTATCGATTGCTTCGAGACGCTTCCAGGATGTGTCTGCCGCTCGTATAGATACAATCAACGTCAACCCGGTCTCCGCCGCCTTAGCAAATTGGATTGCCCAAGGTAGTAGGCGTTCTGCATCTTTTTCTTTTTCAATAAATACAGCTATCGACATGGTGGACTACTACCTATGGGGATTTCAATCGGAAAAAAGTTTGGCTACAGATCGCCTGAAATGATGTTTTCGAATTCAACCTTAATTCGGAAAATATAGAATGGAGTCAGGTCATGTCCCCAAAGGGGTCAGACCCTGTCAAAGCATAGTGCAATCGAGGGCTTGAGCTTAATCACCAAAGAGTCTGCCCCCTTTCCGTACATGGCCTAATAGTTTACCGGGTGTTTTCACTTGAAAGTAGCCGTCATCGGTTCAACTGCTACAAAATGCAATTCGCGAAAAACTTTTCGTGGCATCCCTTTTTTGCGGAAAATGTGCTAAAATTGGATGGCTCACCGAGTCGGTTAGCGAAGAAGAAGTTGAGATTTTATCCATATAAAATAAGCCGACCAGGAAGACAAAATCGCCATGAAAGCCTCCCATCGAATCGAAAAAACCGGCAAAACAAATGACTCTTCGCTTCGCCAATCCCAGAGCAAAACGGTTGCAAAAAAAACGGCCACCAACAATGAGTTGGCTGTAAAGAAAACAAGAAAAAACAGCTCGAAAATGACCTCGGCTGTCAATCCCTCCACGGCCAATCACTCTCGCTGGACTTTCTTTACCAACCATGCCCATGTTTTGATCTTATTATCTCAAGAGCCCAGCTTGATATTGCGGGAGGTCGCCCAACGTGTCGGCATCACGGAACGAGCCGTACAACATATCATCGCTGATCTGGAAGCGGAAGGGTTTATCAAAAAAGAAAAAGCGGGCCGACAAAACCAATATTACGCTTTCCCAAATCTAGATCCGCGACATCCCATTGAAGCCCATCGGACCATTGGTGAATTGTTGAATGTTATCAACACCAATCGATCGTAAGCCGCTTCGGGCAATTGGCCCAATGCAACTAAAGTTGAAGATGGGTGTTGTTAAATACTGATTCATTCAAAAAGTGAGAGAGCCTAAACTATGAAACAAATCGATTTGTCAGGAAAAACGGCTGTGGTCACCGGGTCGAGTCAGGGGATTGGGTTGGTCACCGCCCAAGTATTGCATGCCGCCGGGGCAAATGTCGTTATCAATTATTTTGCCGATGGCGAGGGAAAGAACCAATCGCTGGCTGAGCAAGCGGTACAAACCTTGAGTGGCCGAGCGATCTCTTGTGCCGCCGATGTTCGAAACTCTGGGGAGCTTGCCGCGATGATGGAGACCGCGAAGGGCTCGTTCGGATCACTGGATATTCTGGTCAATAATGCTGGGATCTTGCGCGATCGGAGTGTCAAAAAAATGTCTCACAGCGAATGGAGTGATGTGATCGACACGAATTTGAGCGGGGTCTTTCACAGTTGCCAAGCTGCCCTCCCCTTGTTGTCGGAGGGGGGCTCGATCATTAATGTCGCCTCGCTTTCAGCGGTCATGGGGTTCTTTGGACAAGCCAATTATGCTTCGGCCAAGGCGGGGGTAATTTCCTTGACTAAGGTGCTCAGTAAAGAGTTGGCTCGACACCGAATTCGAGTTAATGCGGTCGCTCCCGGCGTAGTTGATACTGAAATGGGGCAATCGATTCCCGCTGAAAATCGAGCCGCAATGTTGGCCAACATCCCACTGGGCCGATTTGCACAAGCAGATGAAATCGGATCGGTGGTGTTGTTCTTGGCCAGCGACATGGCCAGTTACGTCACCGGTCAAACGATCCACGTCAACGGCGGCTGGTGGGCTTAGTCGCCCGACTCTCCGGTGATCAAATGGCGGTGATCAAATGGGGGGTGATCAAATGGTGCCACCCATCTATGGCACCAACCACCGATCAAATGGTGCCACCCATCTATGGCACCAACGACGAAACAGGCTTGGGCTGTCCGCTGGCCCGAGCACCATGAGGTGTCCTACTTGGCCGCTTCGGCCGACATCGCTTGCGGCGAACCAGCGCAGCCATCCCAAATTCAAAAATCCCTTGTCGCTGGCTCGCACGCCCGAAGAACTCACTTCAGGATTGAAGGCCAATGTGTCTTTCAGTCGATTGCGCGGTTCCGATACAAATGCGGGAGAGTGGCTAAGCGGCTCCTGCGGTATCGAGAAATGAGTCTTGGCCCATTTCTTGTTGCATTTCCGTGCGAATTTTTTCTTGATACAGCAACATTTTACGAGCTTGAAAATGTTTTTTTTCAATGCGTTGTTGAGCGATACTGAATAGTGACTTGAGTCGCTGCAATGAAGTTTGAGACGATCTCTGGTACTTCTCAAAGGCTTTAAAACGATCCGTTCCGAAAGCTCGTTTCAGCAAATCATCTTCCAGGGACATGAACATCCGAAAAGTTCCGGGATCGCCTTGACGACCACAGCGACCGATCAGCTGCCGATCGATCCGAGCTGATTCGTGCATTTCGCTGCAGATCACATGCAAGCCTCCCAGATCGGCAGCCGCACTGCTGATTTGGATGTCCGTTCCACGGCCCGCCATATTAGTGGCTACGGTGACTCGACTGACTTGCCCGGCCTGGGCGACAATATCGGCTTCCCGTGACAGATTGCGCGCATTGAGAATTTCGTGGTCAATTCCTTGTTGCGTCAATATCTGACTCAACCGTTCTGATTTATCGATCGAACGGGTGCCGATCAAGACAGGGCGACCTGTCTGATGGGTCGAGGCGATATCAGTAGCAATGGCCTGCCACTTCTGGGCTTCGGTTGCATAAACTTGGTCGGGCCATTGAATTCTGCGGGGCGGTCGATTGGTGGGGATTTCGTTTACTCCGACTCGATAGATTTGTTCCAATTCGACGGCTGAATTGGCCACCGTTCCGGTCATCCCTGCCAATCGGGGATAACGTAAGAAAAGGGTTTGCACGGTAACCCGCGCCGCTTCTCCGGTGGCAACGGAAATATCAAGTCCCTCTTTGCCTTCAATCGCCTGGTGCAGCCCGCTGCGCCATTTGCGGCCTTCGGCCAAGCGGCCGGAAAACTCGTCCACAATCACGACTTCCCCATCGCGTACCACGTAATGTCGATCGTTGAAAAATTGGTCGGCCACATAAATCGCGGTTTCGATTTGATCGTAGATATCCAAGATCGGAGTCAGCCGTAAGGGAGTCGTTTTAGGTAGTCTCCGCACCAATTTTCTACCTTCCTCCGTTAACGACAAGCGTTGGTCTTCAGGGTCGATTCGATAATGCTGATCTGCTTGAAACTCAGCGGCATGTTTCGCCGCCCAGCGATAGAGTTCGATTTCTGCTTGCACAATTTCATCGGGAGCGGCGCTGATGATCAATGGTGTACGGGCTTCGTCAATTAAGATGCTGTCAGCCTCATCAACGAGAATAAAATTCGGCTCGCGTTGTACCGGAGCCTGATCCGACTCAGTTATCTGATTTGATTGACTCAGCAGTAGCTGAAAGCCGAATTCATCGGCGTCGATTTGACTCTGCCGTTGGTATAGCCGATCTCGCAGGAAGTCAAATCCTATCTCTTTGGCCGTGGTATAGGTGATATCCGCTTGATAGGCGGTGCGGCGATGAGGGCGACTGGTGTCGGATTGAATGACTCCAACTGACATCCCCAGCAATTCATATACGGGTGCCATTAGTTTGGCATCGCGAGCTGCCAAGTAGTCATTGGCGGTTACCAAATGAGCCCCGTTACCACTCAACGCGGCCAAATACAACGGCAAGGTCGCGGTCAGCGTTTTTCCTTCGCCGGTTTGCATCACCGCGATACTGCCATAGTGCATGGCAATCCCACCCAGCAATTGCACGGGGTAATGACGCATGTTGATCGCCCGAGCAGCTGCCTCACGTACCAGAATCGCCGCTGGAACCAAGGCCTCGTCCAAAGATTGTCCCGCCAATACATCGTAACGCAGTGCCAAGCTCCGCTTGCGTAGTTCCGCGTTGGTGAGTTCGGTTAACGTTGAGGCCTGTCGTTCGATTTGCCGAACAAGGTTTTGCCAGCCAGCGAATTTGGCCGTTCGCAGCACACGTTTGAGGCCTGAAAAAACAGGAAGATTCATAACTTTTTCCGTCACTCAGATCCCTCAGCTCCGCTCGATTTCCATTCAACCATCCAGGGAAAACTACCGAGGGTTCCAACCTACAGGAGCAGTGGTACGGTTAGCAGAACCTTGTTGATAAGGATCGGCGTTGGCAGTTCGAGCGAATGGGGATTGATAGGGTGAAGGCTGGCTGGCCATCAATTCGGCTTGGTAACGGACCGGTGCCTGAGGAAGATTCCCCTGGTTGGAGTATGAGGGTATTGGTTGATACACATTGATGTCCGCCGTATATCGCGGTTGTTGAAATGGTGCTTGATACCGCGGTGCCTGGAATTGCGCATTGGTCACCAGCTGTGAAGGGGCACGCGAACTGCTGGCGTCACTGGCAGGCATTCGACTGGCATCGTTTCCGCTGGGCATTCCTTGTTGTTGAAATTGGCCTTGCGTGTTCGAATTGACGTTAGCCCCATTGCTCCCTCGATTCGTATTTAGGGTGGTCGAAGTCGCCACGCGATAGCCGGGCAAGGTATTGCCGGGCAAGGTGTTGTTGTTGGCAGTGAAACTGGTCGGTCGCTGATTGTAGTTGGGAGCTTGCCCAATCCCACCATTTTGAATGTTGTTGGCCATCATCGGTGCCACGCGAGACCAGCCATTCAAATCCTGAGGATTGGTCGCTAGAGTCGGGGCGGATTGGTTCG
>JBGTHU010000552.1:0-7380 GCA_041745975.1 Mariniblastus sp. | reverse complement strand
TGCGGTCGATACTTGCCGTGCATTGTTTTTTTCCAACTGGGCCGATAGGTGAATCCGACGCATGGCATCTCGTGGGAACATTTCGGACATCGATATGCCTTCCGCATCGGTTACAGTTCAGCCTCCTCTCTCACCAAACCAATCGCTGAAGTCCAGTCCAATTGGCCGGGATTTTTTGTGCTTGGTATGTGAATTTGCATGGCGGCGGTCTGTGCGGTTCTGTTCGCTCGGGCCCCCCCTAGTATCTTAGCTGTCGACAGTAAATGCCTCTTTTGAGATACTTTAGTTGTCGATGCTCTGTAAACTGCCTGCCGCGGTTTCAGAGCGCGGCTGTGTAGATCGATTTTCCCCAATCTCAACAATTGGCCCGAATTTAAAGCATCAGTGGCAAAATTTCGCGCGGCCTCTTCCAGCGACACTGCAGGGTTGATCATTAGCCGCGAGGGGCAGAACCTTTAGAATGGAATTTTAACATCTTCGCGATTGTCGCCTTGTTTGCCAAGGGAAAAATAATCGGGATCGGGAAACCAAAAAAGAACGCCGATTTCTGATTGGAAATCGGCGTTCTTCGATTTAAATCACGTGGCCTTCGCTTCCATTCATACATTGATCTGGCGAAACGAAGAAACGAAGGAACAATGGAACTTAAGAAACCATTTCCTTAAGGCCTTTCAGAGGCCGAACTTTAATTGCCTTGGAAGCGGGTCTAGGAGCCGCCCATTGCATCTCGCCAGTTCGAATGTTTCTAACTTCTCGTTTTGGCAAGGCTTTCTTTTCCACAACGACGATTTTGCAAAGTCCGGGAATGGTAAATTGGCCAGCGCTATTTTTACCAGCAATGCTGGCTTTGATTTCCTCAGCCAAGGCGTCAAAAAAAATGCCAATGTCTTTTTTTGACAAACCGGTTCGCTCAGCCATGTTGGCCAAAATGATCGATTTAGTCGGTGCTTTGGGTGCATTGGGTGCAGTTGCCATCAATTTTTCTCCAATTAAGTTAAAGTGAAATGTTAGATTGTTGTATCTAATAACGAAAGGAATTGTTATCTATCATCTGATCGAGCTGATCAACGTTATTTCGACGAAATTAGACTGATTTAGCCCGAATATACAAGTCAACTTTGCTGAAAAAACGGGCAAAAACCCAAAATTTCCGTCATTTTTACCATTTCGAACCATTTTTATCGGTTTTTAGCGACTTTTTTTAACGAAATTTTATAACATTCTAAATTCATTTATCTCTAGACACCGCTTTAATCGGCTCTCGGCAGCAATATGAATATCATCAAATCGGATCCCGGTAAGATTCACTCTCGATTTAGCAATGGATTCACATCAATCGGCTCCAAAACAAGCCGTTTCAGATTGGCGGCGAAGTTTTCACACCCTCTTTTGCTGCTGTCAATGGTTGTTTGCTCAATTGTCCTTTGTCTTATTTTGGCTGTTCCTGCCATGGGTCAAACGACTGTGGTAGAACGAATCGAAAGTCTGCAGCATGATTTTGACCAATCGATTCAACCCCTATTAAAAACATACTGTTTCGATTGCCATAGCGGCGATTCCGGCGATGCGGGACTTACGCTTGATCGTTTTGTTTCGATTAGTCAGATGCTCGACCAGCGAAAGCTCTGGAAGAAGGTTGAATTACGAGTAGCGGCCAGAGAAATGCCACCTCCCGACTTCGCCGAAGTCCAGAGCAAATCGCATCAAGTGCTGATGGAATGGCTTGATCGTTTGTTCAATGTTGCGGATTGCAGCAATATCGATCCGGGCCCGATGACGCTACGTCGGCTCAATCGAGTTGAATATCGCAATACCGTTCATGATTTGATTGGTGTCGACTATCAATTGGCTGATGATTTTCCCGGCGATGATGTTGGTTACGGTTTTGATAATATCGGTGATGTGTTATCGCTTCCGCCGATTTTGATGGAAAAATATTTAGCGTCGGCTGAAGCGATTACCGAGTCCGCTGTTCCCGACGTTACCAAACCAATGCTCCAACAAACGTTCCGTCATCACCAACTCGAAAGTAACGACAATGTGAGACAACTGGAGCAGAGCGTGTTGATGTTCACCAATGCGACCGTATTCGCCTCGGTGGAACTTCCTCGAGAAGGTCAGTACCAAATCCGAGTGGGAGTTATCCCGGAACAGGCGGGAAACGAACCTGTCCAGCTTTCTATCGGTTTCAGTCGGCAACAGAAGCATCGACGATCCGTTTCTGGAGCGAGCGGCGATCCAACCGAGCTCGAGTTTACCCTACAAGGGCGAGCAGGCGAGCGGCGATTAGGGGTATCGTTTCTAAACGACTATTACCAAGCAGCTAACGATGGAAGACCGGCCGAGGATCGAAATCTGCACGTGACGTTCATTCAAATCGAAGGGCCGAATATCGAAGGGCCGAAAAACGAAGGGCCAAATAACGAAGGTCCGGAAAACGATCGCCAGACGCAGTTTGAAAAAATCGTTGGCGATTCGATCCCCGAGTCCCTGCCGCAACAGCGTGACTTGGCCCGAAAGATCGTCAGCCGTTTGGCTCATCGAGGATTTCGCAGGTTGGTTGCCGATGCTGAGATCAATCGATTGATGGGCCTGTTCGATCACGCCATCGAGGATGGGGACTCGTTCCCCGTCGCCCTGCGGTTGCCGCTGCAAGCGATCCTGGTCTCTCCCCACTTTTTATTTAAGGTCGAGACACCACCGCCCCAGTCCAACGGTGAAGTCTGGCAACTCGATAATTTCCAATTGGCAACCCGACTCTCCTATTTTCTTTGGAGTTCCATGCCCGACGATAAATTGTTTTCCGCGGCCCTGGAGGGAAAATTAAAAGAGCCGAACTACTATCGAACTCAAATTGCCCGCATGTTGTCAGATCCTAAATCGGATGCACTGGTCGACAATTTTGTTACCCAATGGCTGCAATAACGTAAATTAGAGCAATTGCAACCGGACTCGGAGAGCTTTCCCGGTGTCGACTTGGAGTTGCGGAGGGCGATGATCGAAGAAACCAAGTTGGTGGTGAAGGAGTTGATTCGCAACGACGCCAGCATACTCCGCTTACTGGATACCGACTTTACTTATGTGAACCAACGGCTGGCCGAATTTTATGGAATCGAGGGTGTCAACGGTGATGGCTTTCAACGAGTCAAACTCCAATCTCCCCACCGTGGTGGAATATTGACCCACGCCAGCATTTTGACCGTCACATCCGTCCCCACACGGACTTCGCCCGTGCTGCGAGGTAAATGGATCATGGAAAATTTGCTGGGTGAGGAACCGCCCCCTCCCGACCCCGATGCCACTCCCATCGAAGACCAAACCGAATTAACTGGTAGCTTGCGACAACGATTGGAACAACATCGCGCCGACCCCAATTGCGCCGTTTGCCACTTGGTAATGGATGAACTGGGGTTTGCTTTGGAAAATTTTGATGCCGTCGGCCGCTGGCGAGAACTGGATGAAGGGTTTCCAATCGATAACTCGGGACTGTTGCCCGATGGGACGTCATTCTCCGGAGCTGTGGAGATGCAGCAGGTCATTCATCACCAATTCAAGGAAAAATTTGCACGATGCGTTACGGAAAAGATGTTGGTCTACGCTTTGGGGCGTGGATTAGAGTATTATGATGAGTGCACCTTAGATCGTATCATCAAAGAGCTGGAAAGCTGTGACTTTCGTTTTAGTGATTTGGTATATCTGGTCGCTACCAGTGATCCGTTTGTCAAACAACGACAATGGTTAGAAATTAAAGGAGATGAAGATGCCCAGTAAACTCAGCCGTCGTACCGTACTGCGAGGATTTGGAACCGCCCTGGCCTTGCCTTGGCTGGAAGCGATGACGGGCAGCACGGGAGCCCTCTCAAGCTGGGGATCTGAGATAATCAATCCGTTCGATCCAACGGCTGGGATGGGATCGGCCTCGCATCCTGCACCGACTCGCATGGCGTTTTTCTTTGTTCCCAACGGGATTCATATGCCCGATTGGAAACCGCGGTTGAAAGAAGAGAGCGAGAAGGGAGCGGGCGAGAGAGAAGAGAGCGATCAACAAACCGAATTTGAATTGGGCTCGATGATGGAATCGCTGGCTCCGCTCAAGGAAAAGCTGAATATCTTTGGTGGTCTTTCGCTGCGCAATGCGGATGCCCTGGGGAATGGTCCCGGCGATCATGCTCGTAGTTCGGCTGCCTTCCTGACGGGTGCCCATCCTTATAAAACGAAGGGGGCCAATATTCGCAATGGGATCTCGGTCGACCAACTCGCGGCCTCGGCCATCGGCCACTTGACCAAACTGCGATCGTTGGAGTTGGGGATCGAGGCCAGTGCGGTCGCCGGTGATTGCGATTCGGGTTACAGTTGTGCCTATACCTCGAATATCGCTTGGCGAGACGAAAAATCCCCGCTGCCTAAAGAGGTCAATCCGGCCGCCGTTTTTGAACGTTTGTTCGGTAGCCAGGCGGAACAGGAAAACCAACAAGCACTCGCCAAACGAGAGTCTCGCCGTAAATCCGTCCTTGATTTCGTCAGCGAAGATGCCCGCTCACTCAATCGACAGTTGGGAAACTCGGATCGGCATAAGTTGGACGAATATTTCTATGCGGTGCGGGAAATTGAGCGACGCATCATGTCGACCGATAAGCTGGATCAAATCGAGTCTGACGCCTTGAGTTTTTCTCGGCCCAGTGGCGTCCCGGTAAAGTTCGATGAGCATGCCAAGCTGATGATGGATATGTTGGTGTTGGCGTTTCAAACGGATTCGACCCGCGTTGGCACTTTCGCGTTTGCCAATGAAGGGAGCAATCGCGTCTATCGCCACTTGGGAATTCGAGATGGCCATCATATTATCTCCCACCATGGAAACGCTGGTGATAAACAGCAGATGATCAGCCAGATCAATCAGTTTCATCTAGAGTTATTCAGCCATTTTTTGACTCGGCTGGATCGAATTGATGAAGGTGGACGCAGTTTGTTGGATAACTCGATGATTCTCTATGGCAGTGGGATCGCTGACGGCAACACTCACAGCCATCATGATTTACCGATCATGGTGGCTGGTAGTGGTGGGGGCCAAATTGCCACGGGGCGGTACATACGTTGTCGCCGGAAAACCCCGCTGACTAACTTGTATTGCTCGATGTTGCAGCGAGTTGGTGTGAACGATCCGTCCGTAGGTGATTCCGATGGAACTTTAGAGGAATGGGGTGTTGCATGAAGCCAATTGATTTAAACCAGCCAAAACAAAGTAATGCTCCAATTACCATCAACGTTGACCGTGATACGCTCGATCGACAGTGGATGCAACGCGCTTTGGGGTTGGCCCGGCAAGGGGCAGGCAAGGTCGAGCCGAACCCGATGGTCGGTTGTGTCGTCATCCGCCAAGGTCAAATCATTGGCGAGGGTTTCCATCGACGTTTCGGTGGCCCCCACGCTGAGGTCGACGCCTTGCAACCGTTGTTGGCGGCGAACGTGCCGCTGAACGACGCCACGGTTTATGTCACTTTGGAGCCGTGCTCGCACACGGGAAAGACGCCTCCCTGTGCCGATGCCTTGATCACGGCGGGTGTTCAGCGTGTAGTGATCGCTCACCTGGACCCCAGTTCGCCAGTCAATGGATCGGGAGCGGCCCGTTTGCGGCAGGCGGGAATTGCCGTCGATGTGGGGTGTCTGCAAACGCAGGCCGCCGAAGTGCTCGCCCCATTTCTCAAAGTCGCCACGCAACGGTTACCTTGGGTGATCGCCAAATGGGCCATGTCACTCGATGGCAAGATCGCCACCGCCAGCGGCAACAGCCAATGGATTTCCAATCCTCGTTCTCGGCAAGTCGTTCAGCAACTCAGGGGGCGAGTCGACGCGATTGTCGTCGGCAGTCGCACCGCTCACGTCGATGATCCACTGCTGACGGCTCGGCCGGAATCCGAACACGACGTATTGCGGCGGGCAACTCGAATTGTCGTCGATTCCCAAGCCGGCCTCTCATTGGAATCGCAGCTTGTCCGCACGGCTAAGCAGTTCCCCACTCTGATCGCCGTCGGCCCATCGGCTTCCCCCGACAAGTTGGATTCACTGCAACAAACGGGTTGTGAAATTTGGCAAAGTCGATCAACCGATCATCTCTGTCGCCTCAACGAACTGTTGACTTTTCTGGCATCACAAGGGATGACCAACCTGCTGGTCGAAGGAGGGGGTGGATTGTTGGGAGGGCTGAATGATTTGGGGCAAATCGACGAAACCCATGTCTTTATCGCTCCCAAAATTTTGGGCGGAGCTGCCGCGGTAACTCCTTTGGCGGGGATCGGAGTCAGCTCGGTGGCTGATGGAGCACCGATTCGAATTATTAATTCTCAAGTTTTGGATGGCGATCTTTATTTGACAGCGCGACGTAATCGTTAGAGGTACCTACTGAAACAATCACTGCTCAATGTGTGTCATTGGCAAAAGGCTCTTCCCGGTAGCAGCGTCGACCTCCTTACAAATCTCGCGAGGCCTGAGGGGCCGACACATATTGGAAAAAAATTCGACACCCTTCCCAGATTCCGCTAATGCTTGCCACCCATCGCCAGCAGGCGATCGTAAACTGTGGCTACGCCCGCTGCCATGCTGCGGTCCGATAGGTGCAATCGTTGTCGCTGGATCGCATTGTCGCGCATTTCAGCCCAGCATCGTTGGTTGCCGATCAGCGATCCAATTTTTTCCGCCAGACCGCTGGCGTTGGCCGGTTCGAATATCAATCCGTCCTGGCCATCGCGGACGGCTTCCGGAATTCCCTCGACTCGACTGGCAATCACCGGAATGCCATTGGCCATCGCTTCCAGCACTACCATCGGCAGGCCTTCCCCGTAAAGACTGGGAAGGATAAACAAATCCATTTGTTGTAATTGCCGGTTAATGTCCGTTTGAAATCCAGTCCATTGAATCAGCGGAGCAACCTCTAAGCGTTCCGCCAGTGTTTTAATTTCTTTTTCGTAGGCGGCGGTTTCAAACGGTCCGACCGCACGGAGTTTGACTGGGACTTGATTTCGTTTCAATATCTGCAATGCCTCCAACAAGATCTCGGTCCCTTTGCGGGGGCGAAACAACGCCATCGCTCCCAGCGTCCAAGGAGTCGCAGGCAGCGCGCGATCCGGTAAGTCATTGACGACGGCGACTCCATTAGATACCACGGTTAGCTTGTCGGAGTGATGCCCCAGTTCCTGCATGTATTCGGCCAAGCTATGCGAGACGCAAATCAATTGGTCAACTTGTTTGAGGCTCCAACTCTCCAGCCAAGTATTAACACGATTGGCCCAACCCCGATTCGAGTCACGACCAACGGGGCTATGGACATGATAGACCAAAGGACAGTCGACATGCCGTTTAACCAAGCGCGCGATCAATAAACTTCGG
>JBGTHU010000551.1:0-5005 GCA_041745975.1 Mariniblastus sp. | reverse complement strand
AAGAATAGAGCACTTGGATCTCTGTTTGTAGAATTTGATGACCCACATCGTCGGCGATTTCCTTAAGTAGCGCCCGCTCCATTTCGGATATGTCTTGACTATCTGCGATGTTCATCAAACTGTTGATTGACGAACAATCGTTTGCCAATTGCGTCAACCCTTGATGATATTGCCGCAATGCTTCCCATTGGCTATTTAGGTGGCTGATGGTTGAGCGTAGGAAACTTCGGCTAAAGTGCAAGACAAATTCTTGATGTCGAATTTCGGCATAGCGATCAATTGCAGCGTTTATTTTTTGCGACTCTCTCGCATTCAATTTGGTTTTAACAAATGCGGTCGATGAAAAATGGTTGTCAGCTACCAATGCGCTGTGTTTCGCGGCAGCCAGAAGATCGTTAAACTTTTCACAGGTCCTCTCCAATGTTTTTGACCAATGGTTCAGTGCCTGTTTGGCCGCGTGAAGATCAAAGCCAATACCTTCCAATGACGCACCGACATGCATTAATATTGAGTCGGAAAGCCGCGCTGCTTGTTCTTGGGCGAACTCATCCATTCTGTCTACTGATTTGGGATTACAGTCTTCATTGGTACGGCTATTTCCTATCACACCATAGATTTGATCAAATTGTGTTTTAATCAAATTGGCTAAATTTTCCTCTTGGGTGACGGCATTGAATGATTTAAGGCAACATTCGATGGGATCAAATTCTCTGATTGTCTGATCATCAGTCGCCTGTTGGATGAATTGTTGGTAAATCAAATCTTCTTGGAGATTAAGTTCGTTGAATTTTTTGTTGATGGAATCCAATCCCATCGCGCTTTCTGGTTTTCCATTGAGCCAGCGATTAATCAAACCACCGACGATGTTCTGGGAATACGACTCAAGATCAATCGAGTTCTCAGGACCGGACAAACTCATGTCAAAGCTGCGCAACGAGAAATAGTCTTTGTCTACTGCTTGCTTGCGGCAATTTTCAAAGAAAATGGAGCAGGGGCTGGCTGATGATAGATAAATGTATTCGGCCGTACTGCTTAACTTTCGCTCCAGCTCAGTCTGTGGCAGATCATCTCCCAAGTATTTCACGTAACTGAAATCGAATGGCGTTGTGTCATCAAAATCTGGCATTCCGATGGAAGCGTCACCGGGGTAACCATATTCGATGAAATGCCTCATTTCCGTGAGGAAACTGAAGGTGTTGGCGATCGATAATCCTGGGTCGCGAAAACGTTGATATGTTGAATGCAGCAAGAGCCCGACGAGGGAATCCGACTCGAACCCTAGTTCGGCCATCAACAATCTTATCGTGTAAGCTAAATCAAGTCCCATTCCACTGCCAATGCCGCCTGCGATCGATGTAACCAAGTAGACACGGGGATTCCGTTCACCTGGATTCATGGCCAAGGTCTCGGCGGTTGTCGCCAAAACCTCCGGCTTTGTTATGTCTGACAGCGTTGTTTCCAGATGATTGCAGAGTACTTCAAAATGATCACTAAAAGCCAATCGCCCCAGAGGTCGCAGCCCCTCGGTTTGCAGACTTCGGGGGATGTTATAAATCCAACGGCGACTGATCCAGTTGAATTTTTTTGATGCCCGTTCGCGGTAGATTTCCGGTTTGGCCAAGGGAATGGCGATGGTTTCGAGCGTCGACAAATCTGACGGGCCTCCTTTCATGCAAAACCGCGTCAAATCATTACGATCGGTATCAATACAGACCAAGCGGATTGCTGGCACGGCGTCCATGGAGCCGTGCCGCGCTACCAATTTCTTTTTTAGCAAACTGACAATACGATTTCCCATGCTGCCCAAACCAACGATTAAAGTTGGCCGACAGCTTGCGGTTTGTTGATGCAAATCAAGAGGATCAAAAATTTTCAGTGATTTGGCCTGAAAAGGCAACGAATCGGAAGAGGCCAGTGCGGTCGCATCGGTTCCATGACCATTTTCAATGGCGAGCTGTATTGTGGGCTGATTGGTGACTTCCGACCCACGCTGCGTCGTTTGCAATCGGCGAATCGCATTGCCACTAATTTTTTTCCTCAACAAAAGCTCTTTTACCATTTGCCGACAATTGGGATAGCGGGCTTCTGGGTTTTTGGATAACGCTTTGGCGATAATCGATTGGTCCGTTTTGGGAAGCGGCAATAGATTCGGTTTTCCGTTTAAATGCTGTGCCGCCAATTGAGCGGGCGTGGTGCCAGCGAAGGGTCGTTGACCGGTCAGCATTTCTTGATAGAGAATTGCCAACGAATATTGATCGGATCGTTTTTCGGGTCGCCCGTCGAAAATCTCTGGGGCGGCGTAGGCTGGCGTCATACCAGACAGCAAAGACTGCGAATAATTGTTGAGGTCCTTGCTCAAACCAAAGTCGGCGACTTTAATATGTTTGCCGACCAACAACAGATTTTCTGGTTTAATATCCAGATGTTGCAAGCCATGTTCCTCACTCATGTAGTCCAATGCTTCGGCCGCATTGCCAATCAAAGATATGAGTTCATCTCGTGGTATCCCCGATGCACCTCGACTGATCATTTCGTCAAATAGATCGGCCAGGCTTTTGTCGGCCAATTCGGTGACGACAATCAACTGCCCCTCGAACACCTCGATGCGCTCCAGAGACAAGAGGAAGGGATGCCGCAGTTGCTTGACTCGATCAAGAGCTTTCAATTCGTCTTGCGCTCGCCGTTGATCGTGAAATCCATAAACAACTTTAACCGCTTTTAAGATTCCCCCAGGGGCAAGTGCCGACCAGACCTCTCCAAAACCACCACTTCCGATATGGCATTGCAAAACGTAATCAAGTATTCTTTTGTTTTCACACAGCGTACTATTCATCTTCTACCAAATTCTATTGCAACGTGAATTAATTGCAGAGTCACAGAAACCCGGCGAGTTATCTTTTATTTTTTTTGTCCGGCACGACGACTGTGAAATAACTTTTTACGACGCGATCAAAATACTCGTTGCGAATTTCCATCGGCAGTTCATTGTACATGCAAAAATTGCGTATTTGAGAGAGAAGGTCTCGCGGGTGACAGCGACGCATTCTCCGACCTGTTAAGACGAAATGAGTTTGAATCAGATAATTGACCACTTCCGGTCGATATTCACACTCCATTTTTTCACAATACAACCGAAACAGGTAATGGAATTCTTGATGACAGGGATCGCTGATTTCAATTTTATAGGGGATCCGTCTCATAAAGGCATCATCCACCAAATCTGCTGGTTCCAGATTGGTGGAAAATATAATCAGCAATTCAAAGGGAATTTGGATTTTTTTCCCGGTTGAAAGTGTAAGAAAATCGACCCTACTTTCCAGTGGAACAATCCAGCGGTTGAGCAACTCTGTCGGTTCGACTCGCTGACGACCGAAATCATCGATCAGCAAGCAACCACAATTACTTTTCATTTGGAGTGAAGCTTCACTAACATTGCTAATGGGATCATGTCTAATTTCCAATGAATCCATGGACAATTCTCCGCCCACCACAACCGTTGGGCGTTTGACACGCAACCAACGTCTATCGGTTTCATTGGGATTCATCAGATCTTCGCTATCATCCTGTGGACGATGATGGTAGGCCGCATCATAAAGTTTGATTATTTGTCCATCTTCGTAGATGGCATACGGAATCCAAATTTCGTGACCAAAACATTGGGTAATTCTTTGGGCAATGGTAGACTTTCCATTGCCTGGTTCGCCGTATAAAAAGAGTCCTGCACCGGAGTTTATGGCTGGCCCTAAACTTTCGAACAAGGATTCATTGATCGAAATATCTTTGAACGCCTGTTGAAGCTGTCTGCGTTTGGGGGATTCGGCTCGTATGGTTTGGGCCTCAGCACTTAGCACGTAATCAATCAAAGGTATCGGGGCGGGGCCGACGTAGGCACAGGTTTTCATTGCGAACTCGGCGCGGTCGCGGCCTTGATCGGTCAATGAATACATATAATCATTCAGCGGTGCTGATCCCTTGTGAACGATCAACTGGTGTGACCTCAAGTGCTGATAGGTCTCTTCCAGTAAGGAGAAGGGGATACAAATATCATTGGCCAATTGTCGGCCACTTGAGATGCCGCAAACCGCCAGGCGTTTCAGTAACAAGGATTCAATCAATGAGATCGGCAAGCCCGTCTCAGCCAGTGTGGTTGGCTCGAAAGGACGATACGTTTCGTCAGCCATGATCGTGGCCAAAATATTACTCATCGGAGCTGCACTGGTGGCGGATATCATACGATTTAGCTTTTTAGTTTGGCTCGTTTAGGTCTTATTAATTTCTTATTGGTAGGGCAGACCCTTGAAATCTTCGAGACGGTATCAGTAAAGTCATCGGCATTTTTGTACTAAGCAGCTTTCAAACACCGCAAACTGTGTCATGGCCTGAAATACACTCTCTTTCCTTTCAATCATCAAAATCGTTTCATTGATAATTCCTCGACAGTATCAATGCACACTAATCCTTAAAATCGCTACCTTTGTCAAAGCTAACTTGAATAATCTTGGTTTGTTAGATTACTCGGCGGTGAGTTGCTGTTTCAAAAGCTAAACCTTGTTTAATTGCTGTTGGTATCGAGCGTTAGTAGAACTAACTATGAATCAGATAAATTTTATCGATAGACCTAATTCTGGATCGCCGGTGAGTGACCGTGAATGGTTTATTGCTGGCCAAGTCAGCGATAACGATCCCGCGCGCCGTGTCGTCTTGAACAAATTTCCGTTTGTGGTCGGTCGTCGCACGGATTGCCAGCTGTGTTTACCGTTAGCTTGCGTGTCCAAAAGTCATGCAGAGATCATCGTTGACGATCAACAAAATCTGATTATTCGAGATCTGGGAAGCACCAATGGAACATTCGTTAACGGTGAACAGCTCAAAGGTGATAGGACACTGAAGGAAAATGATCTTGTCCACTTTGCCACACTGGTCTTCCGTATTGGCTGTACTCGCTTAACTCAAGGTACCTCCAACAACACGATTGAACAGAGCGTGGGTGATCAAGCCTTGGCTT
>JBGTHU010000550.1:0-2992 GCA_041745975.1 Mariniblastus sp. | reverse complement strand
CCGCAGGACGCGATCCTGGCGCAGCGACTGAATCAGACTGAATTGCCTTCCACCGCCATCGATCGTTTGGCGATTGGCATTGCTCGCTTCCATGACTCGATCGAGGTTGTCGATCCGCAGTTGGAATGCGTGCAACTTCCCCATATTCACCAAGATGCCCTCGATAATTTTGAATTGCTGCAGCGTGAACTACCGGTCGATCATGAGTGCCAATCGCTGCTGAAGAAGCTGAACGAATGGACGGAACACGAATTTGTCCGCTGTCGTTCGGTTTTTGCGGATCGACTCAATCGTGGATTCGTTCGTCGATGTCATGGTGACATGCACTTAAACAATTTAGTATTAGTCGATGGTAAATTGTTTGCATTTGACTGCATCGAATTCAATGAGGAATTTCAATGGATTGATGTAATTAGCGATTTGGCATTTCCGCTGATGGATCTTATTGCCGCCGGTCGCAGTGATCTTGGTTGGCGATTGCTGAACGTCTATTTGGAAACGCGAGAAGATTGGTTGGGCATCGAACTGCTGAGGTTCTACTGCGTCTATCGGGCAATGGTGCGGGCCAAAGTGCGATGGCTGAATTCGTTGGCTTGGAATCGAGAAGCTCCCGATTTAAGCGAATCAAATGTGACCGAGCCCCATCTCCCTGCATGGCAAATCTACTTATCTACCGCTGAAAGAATCGCCTTCAGCCAAGATCGCGAGTCCCAAAAGCATGATGGCAGTCAAGGCATTCGCGGCAGCAGGGATGAAGGAAGAGAAGTTGACGAAGATTTTGGCAAATCCGATCATGGCCACCGTGGCGGTCGCGGCGGTCGATTGGCAATTACCTTTGGTGTGGCCGGCAGTGGTAAATCGACACGAGCGATGGAATATATTCAACAGTGCGGCGGAATTCGCTTGCGATCCGATATTGAACGAACGAGGATCGAAATGGGCGACCATTCGTTCGCTTCATCCCCCGAGACTGATGCCGTGGGGGATACAGATGGACAGGTAACCGGTCATGATGATCCTGTTGGAAACGAGCGATATTCTGCAAGCTCTCGCGCGGCGGTTTACCAACGTTTATATGAACTGGCGGATTGGCTGTTGAAGCAAGACTACCCAGTCGTCGTCGACGCGACTTTTTTACTTCGCCATGATCGCCAACGCTTTCAACAACTCGCTGAAAAACATCAAGTCTCCTTTCGGATATTACCTTGTCAGGCCCTCACGGACGAATTGGTTCGCCGGATTGAAAGCCGAACGAATGATCCTTCTGAGGCGACACGCGAAGTTTTATTTCAACAGCTGGCAATTCAAGAAGCCCTTACCAATGAAGAGCAACGATTTTGCTAAACTGATTTGGGATAAGAACGTGTGATGGGCGTAGGCCGAGAGGTATCCGGTTCATCAGTCATTGTTTTGATTGATCTTGGCTTTCACCTTTGAGTTTGGCCAATTCTTCGCGTAGTCTCGCGTTGTCCAATTCCACCAGGCGTCGGGCTTCGGATTCACGCTGGCGGGCTTCGGATTCACGTTGGCGGGCTTCGGATTCACGTTGACGAAGTTCAGCTTGGGTTCGCAGGCGATCATTCGTTCCACGTTTGTAGAAATTCAGCAGCGAATTTTCGAATCGCAGTTCTAAATCTAATTCCTCGCTGTACAAGCATCCGGTCGGCTCAATAGGGATTGCTTGATAGGAACCATCGACCAACCGATGCCCCTGAAGTGGCGGGTCTAAATAATCACAAGTCGGATCGAACAAGAAATACTCATGCACGCCAATTTGAGCGTAGATTGCTGGCTTGACATGGAGATCTTTCTTCTTGGTTTTTTTTGAAGTGGTTTCGATCACCAATTGAGGAACAATCCGTTCGACCCACAATTTGTAGGTGCGCTTTTGGACTTGCGGCTTTCCTTTGACAATGAACGCATCGGGAACGACAAACTTTTTGGGGTCTCCCTGTTGGTAGTACAATAGCAAGTCACCTGTGACATAGACCTGTTGGCCGTCATAATATGTTTTCAGCAGTTCGATGTTGCGGAACATCACATCGCGATGCTCATCGGTCTCTCCCATGGGACGTCCATCCGATTCAGGGTAATCGACGGTAGTAAATTGGGGTATATTCATGGCTATCTAGCGAAATGGTGGACGGCTGGATAGCGAAATTTCAATGGGGGCTATCCTCAAAAACATCCAACTTTAATTTTATTCCAAGCAAACTGTGAAAGAAAGTGCTTTGACAATCTGTTTTTAGAATAGAAACGCTCCCACCATCTACCCCAGTTTTTGACCTAGCAAGTGAGAGTAAGCGAGTTTTAAGATAAAATGATCGGCTCATACGGATTTCACACCGTTATCCGCCGATCAACCGCTTGTAAACGAAAAAACAAAAAAAAATGTTTTTTTGGGAATCAGCGACCCTATTTTGTGTACTTAATCTGTAGCCCATAGGCCCGAGCTGGGTAATTTTTACAGGTTTACGAAAACGCATGGATCAACAACAGCAGCGACAACTGATCGAAGCGGCGATTGATTCGTATGCTCAGCCGATGTTTCGTGTGGCCTATCGTTGGTGCGGCAATCGTCAACTGGCAGAAGAAATTGTTCAGGAAACCTGGATTGGGGCTTGGAAAAACCTTCCTCAGCTACAAGACACGAGCCGTCTCAAGGCATGGCTGTTCGGAATCCTGCGGAACCAGTTATATAAAGCGATCAACAAAGCCAAACAAAGTCCCCGCTTGGAACCGCTGGCTGCGGATGATTTTTGTACGGGCGAATCGAATTTGGCAATTGACGAAACTGTCCAGCAGGCCTTAACCATGCTGGCCGAAGAACAGCGGCTGCCAATTTTGTTGGTCTCGATGGAAGGATGGTCGACTAAAGAAGCGGCCCTATGGTTGGGAGTCCCGAAAGGCACCCTGCTGTCGCGGCTGCATCGGGGCCGGCAACGACTGAAAGAAATTTTGACCCGTGAACTCGAACTTGAAACCAAACTCG
>JBGTHU010000549.1:0-3437 GCA_041745975.1 Mariniblastus sp. | reverse complement strand
ACAAAAAGTATTGATCGTAACAAATTTGCTTTCCCTTCCTCGCCCGATGGCCGCTATGTACCCTACATGCGGGATCAGCAATTTTGGCTGTTCGATGCCGAAACCAACGAGCACCGCGATTTAACCAGTGGCTTGGATGTGGTCTTCTACGACCACAAGGATGATACGCTCACAGAAGAAAAACGAGCGTGGGGTATCGCCGGCTGGACCGATCCAGCCGACCATCTATTTTTGTACGATGAGTTTGATATTTGGGCCTTTCCAATCGATCAATCGGAGGCACCATTTCGCATTACCAACGGCCGCGCGGAAGAGATTCGCCATCGCCGTTTGGTGCTCAATCCAGTCGACGAACCGTGGGTGATCGCCGATCAGCCGATCTATCTTAGTTTGTATGGAGACCGTTCAAAGAAATTCGGGATAGCTAAAGTTGTCTTGGCCGATCGCAAAGGCCAAGCCGATCGGTTGGTGTGGAAAGACCAAAATATTGGTCGCCTGCAAAAAGCCAAAGAGTCACCCACGTTGGCCTACGTCGAGCAAGCTGTCGACGTGTCGCCCAACGTCTGGGTCGGCAGCGCTTCGTTGAGCGATGCTCGCGTGGTAACGAACACCAATCCGTTTCTCGATCAATTCGCTTGGTCACGAGCGGAACTTATCAACTACACCAATGACAACGGCGTCGAGTTGCAAGGTGCGTTGTACTATCCGGCTGGTTACGAAGCCGGTAAGCAGTACCCCATGATCGTGTATATCTATGAGGAGCGGGCCCAGGGCTTACACAATTTCACCGTGCCATCGGAACGCCGTCCTTATAACAACGCCACGTTCACTGCCGACGGCTATTTTGTATTCGAACCGGATATTGTCTACCGTCCACAGAATCCCGGAATTTCGGCGGTCGAATGCGTCGTCCCCGCCGTTAAAAAAGTGCTGGAAAGCGGGATGATCAACGAAAAACAGGTCGGGTTGATTGGGCACTCGTGGGGTGCTTATCAAACCTCATTTATCGTCACGCAAACCGACTTGTTTGCCGCAGGAATTGCCGGGGCACCGCTGACCAACATGATGAGCATGTCGATGAGCATCTATTGGAATTCGGGGCAAACCGATGCCTGGATTTTCCACGAAAGCCAGGGCCGCATGAATCGCCCGTTCTGGCAAGATGTCGAAACATACATTAAGAACTCGCCGATCTTTTCCATCGATCAACTGCAAACGCCGCTGCTGATCGCGTTCGGAGACAAGGACGGAGCCGTCGATTTTAATCAAGGTGTCGAGCTGTACAATGCGGCCCGGCTGGCGGGAAAACAGTTTGTGATGCTGGTCTATCCCGGCGAAAATCACGGGCTGGCCAAAAAAGAAAACCAAGTCGACTACCACTATCGCATTCGCGAGTGGTTTGGCCACTATTTGCGAGGCGACGAACCCGCCAAGTGGATTACCGACGGCCAAAAACATCTCGACCGCCAAAAAGAAATCGAGCAACTCAAAGAAAAAAAATAGCCGAGCAAAAAGAGGCTCATTTTGAATAGTCATTTGGCTGCTTTGATTGACAATTGCCGTAACCGTTTACCGGTATTGGTCGCCTCACCGAATCGGCTTTTGAAGCCAGGTCGAGGCTCCTGCCGAGCCAATTCGATGTCTATGCCACAGATAAAGTGTTTTTGGTTCGGCAGGAGCCTTAATCATAATTCATCAAGTACTTAATCATGCAGACTCCCCGCTGAAGGTTTTCTCGCTGATTTTCATGCACGAACTTCTTCATTTGAGCTTCCGTGACGAAGCAACCGATTGGGAGAAACCCCACACACCAATTTTTGGGAAGCTGAAACGCAAATTATTCTCGAGCTCGATTTCGCCTGGGACTGGATTCGCTCATCCCTCTGCGGACGCATCCGTTTTGACAATCAGGCAGAACAAACCAAGGTAACAAAACCATGAAAGCGATTGATGACTTAGGCGGGGCAAGATTTAGCCCATGAAATTCCATTGGTTAATTACCTGACCGCGACCTTGAAAGACGTCGGTTTGCTGCTGAATTTCGGTGCGGCAAGTCAGCAATTCAAACGGAAGCATCGAGTCTTTAAACCGAAAATCTAATCGCTTAATCTTCTCTGTATAAATTTATTGGATTGCCACGATCCGACAACCCCTCCCGGATTTCGCTCTGCTGCAATCTCGCGTCGCTAAGGACGAAATTTTGCGGCGGTCCGCTCAGCCGGGTTTGCGTCTTTGAATGAAGCTGAAGCTGTAACGGTATTGAGCACAGCGCTCAACGACTGTTCGTTTGGGGCCAAAGCGAGAAAGATCTGTTTTAACGACCTGAAGCAAAATATAGAAAATTGCCTGAGAATACTTTTTCTCCGCGCCCTGTCACAGCAACCTACTCGCCCTGTCACAGCAACCTACTAAGGTCTGCTGAACATTCAAAGCCATTGCCAACGAAACTCCGCAATTTCCTTTCGAATCGTCGGTCATCCGCATTGTAGTTAGCCAATAAACTCTAAGGCCAAGGGTTCTGCTGGCTAAAACCCACCACTTGCACTCGAATTGTTAACATCTTGCCCCCAATGTGATGTGTCCCCAGCTTTTGTCTCCCAGCTTTTGTTAGCTTTTGTCCGGCGCGGTTTCTTCGGTCGCCCGGGCTTTTTTTTGGGCTTTGGCTTGGCGATATCGCTCGATGGTGGCTTGGAAGAGGTCGAGGAATCCTTGAGGGCCTTGGCGAGCTTTAATTCCAGCTCCGCGATCCGTGCAGCTTGTTTCTCCAACTGGGCAGCTTGTTTTTCCAACTGGGCAGCTTGTTTCGCAACCAGTGCTCGAAGTTCGTTGATTAATTCATCTCTCCTGTCCATCCTCGAACAGTACCAATTAAGCTAAATCAACGCACTACCAATCCAACAAAAAACGCTTGCAAAAGTTTCTTTGGGAAAAATTTGGGGTTGTTAAAATCGTTCAAAAACCGCCGCTTTTCTCGCATTTTTACGGATTAACAAGGCAGGCAGGAAGGAAGGGGAATTTGTTTGACACACGTTTGCTAATCGCTTATCTTTAACGGAGATTTACGGCATTCGATCCGTGAACGGTTACCATTTTTTTAATCTTTGCCAAAGTGAGGTGAGTAATGAAAAAAATTTCTTTTGGTGTTTTGATGTTATCATTCGCAATTTTCGGTTCGATGCCCAGGATTTCGGTGCTGGATTTCGCTGCTGGAAACGATACGCCATGTGAAATTGCAGTTGCCTTAGCTCGTTGCAATTCAACCGGTTTTTATGACTGTAACAGCGAAGTTCGGAAATGTAATACAGGCGGTGTTTTAAACGCGATTACGTGCGAAGACGATGCAGGGGAGGCATCTCAAGCGTGTTACACTTCAGCGGATTGCAAAGATCAGCATCACGCCGACAGAGATAATAATTGCGAGCTTGTGGAGATTGCGG
>JBGTHU010000548.1:0-7895 GCA_041745975.1 Mariniblastus sp. | reverse complement strand
TATCACGAATCTCGAATATCGTTGAATGAAATTAGTGATGGGCAATCGAATACGTTGTTGATCGGCGAGCGTCCCCCTTCTCCCGACTTCTGGTTGGGTTGGTGGTATACCGGTGCCGGTCAAGACGGCAAGGGTTCTTTGGACATGTTGTTGGGGGTCCGCGAGCGATTGCAACCGAACTTCGCTGACTCGGAATTGACGTACCTGCTCGGTTGCTCAGGTGAAGTGCATCACTTCCGTCCGCCGCGCCGCAACAATCATTGTAGTCCATTGCATTATTGGAGCTATCATCCCGGTGGAGCGACATTTGCGATGGCCGATGGCAGTACCCATTTCTTACCTTACCAAGCGGACTCGATCATTCCCGCGCTGGCTACTCGCGCAGAGGGCGAAGCCGTGACGTTGTCGGACTAGCGATTGTTATTGGCGAATCAAAAGTCGATGATCGATTCGAGATTTTTTCCAGGCAGAGGAATCGGATAGCGGCCTTCCTCATCAGGTAATACCGGAGCCTGATCATCCATCGATTTCAGCGCATCGACGTCGGCCAGCGAGATATTGGAGTTGATCGCCTCGTCCCAATTCAAATACTTACCGGTGTAAGTCGCCAAGCGGCCTAAAATCGACGTAAAGGTGCTCTTTGCCGCATATTCCGTTTCATTAGGGCGGTTTCCCTCAATCAGAGCCTCGAACATATGCTCGTGTTCGGCTACATAACCTCGTCGCGCGGCTTGGGTTTGGAAAATCGTTTCCCCATCTTTGTCGTAAATTCTCCCGCGGGAGATATCAGCCCAGCCTTCACTCCCATGCACAAATTCGGCAACTTGGTTCCAAGTATCCGGCATGTGACGACACATGCTGAACATCTTATGCCCATTCTCATAGGTGTATTCAACGCTGTGGTGGTCATAAATTTGCCCGTATTCCTTCCCGCTGCGAACCAGGCGGCCCCCTTGTCCTTGGGCCGATTTAGGGTAATCGTTCATCAACCAATTGATCACATCGATATTGTGGATGTGTTGTTCGCAGATATGATCCCCGCAAATCCAATTGAAGTAATACCAGTTGCGCATTTGATATTCCAGTTCGGTCTGTTCGGGGCGGCGCGGGTTGACCCATACGCCGGGATTGTTCCAATAGACCCGACTGCAAATCAAATCGCCAATAATTCCATCTTGTAATTGCTGGATCGTTTCGCGATAGGCGAACTCGTGTCGGCGTTGCAATCCGACTTGGACAATCAGACCTTTCTGGGTCGCTAATTCCCCAGCGGCCAGCACGCGACGGACACCGGGAGCATCCACAGCGACCGGTTTCTCCATGAACACATGTTTCCCCGCTTGAATGGCAGCCTCAAAATGTAAGGGTCGAAATCCGGGGGGGGTCGTCAAAATAACAAAGTCGCAGTCGGTATCGATTACTCGCTTGTAGGCGTCGAATCCAACAAATTTTTGAGAATCAGGAACCTGGACTTGATCGGGTCGTTGCCGATTTAATGTCTCCAAGCTGGCTTCGAGGCGATCGCCAAAACAATCGCCGACTGCGGAAAGTTGAACACTGGCTGTTGGATTTTTGAAGGCATCAATGACCGCTCCGGTGCCACGCCCTCCGGCACCGATCAAGCCAATTCGCACGGTGTCCGACCCAAACGCATGGGCTGAGCGGGCCAAGCTTAAATTGGCCGAACCGATCACACTGGTCGCACCCATGGCAGCCGCAGTTGCTTGGACAAAACTTCGACGCGAACATTCGTTATGCGAATCGGGCATCTGCTCACTCAATCCTTGTGATTTTCTGGGTTCAGTAGAATGAAGGGACTGAAGCTCCGTCGAGCTTTGGTTTTGTTTTGTGTCGTCGTGGTGAGAATGGCTCACTTTGCTCTCTCCTTGAATTAACGAATGGGAAACGAATGGTGAAATGTATTCGCGTTTTAGAACTGCGTAACGAAAGATCTTAGCTGACGATTCTTGAAAATCAATCAGTCCAAACTGGCGAGGTTAAAAAAACACTCAGGATTTGGTCTGAAATGCTACAGATCATGATTTGGCAATGAAATCCCTCAATCCCCCAATGTAACCCTTAGCGAATAGAACTGGATTGGTAACAATCACGAGACTGAACCTTCCGGCAATTTTCGTCAAATGTACCGAACAAGTACCACTCGGAGACGGTTATCACAGCACTGATCGTCGGCGACGATTTAGGACTAACACTCCAGCAGCTATAAGCAGCGCCAGAGCGTTTGGCTCAGGAATACTTTGAGTAATAAAGTCGTTGATAAACGCCGTCTGATTACCCGTATAGTTGATTCCCGAAAACACCGGTGGATTGTTGATACCACCATTGTTGATGAACGCATTGGTCCCCAGCAACCGAAACTCGCCGTCGATTTCCACAAACAAGGGAGCGCCCGAATCGCCGGATTGCAGGTAGGTTTCAAAATCTACATAGTTTGAATCACCTGGCGAATCATAAAACAACAACAGTGCATCGTTATCTGAATTGCCCGCGAAATCTACGTTTTCTAAGTAACCCGAAATACGATTGCGACCGACCGCTTGGTCGCGATTGGCTGCCTGAGTTTCCGGAGATCGGCCAAACAGATAGGCATTCCGGTCCTGATAGGTACCGGCTGCCACTAGAGTCCCGTTGGGGCCTGAGAGTGGTTCAGTGGCGAAAGAGTAATGCGCGATCGAACCGGGCAAAAAACTATCCAACACGCCCAAGAACAAATCTGTATTGGGTATCTTGATCCCCGACACCAAAGTGCGTGTAACAGAGTTGCCATCGGGATCGTTCGTTTCAAAAAAGGTAATGGTCCCCGTCGGACGAAAGTGATTTGCCGAAATAATTACGTTGCGGCTAATTGCGGTCGCCCATCGGCCATTGCTGGCCTGCCCCACCCCGCTGAGATCAAATCCAGCTGCAATGAAAGAAGCGTCATTGGTAAATCGATCATTGGTTTGTGCCGTGTAGTCGTCAATAATTATATCAGCCCGCGATGGCGTCACGCCAATTAAGCCAATTAACAAACCGGGAACTAACAAAAGGTGCAGTATTTTTCTCATGGTAATAATCTCATAGTAGCGGGATCGGTTCATTGTTAAACTCACAAGTACGATAGATGATCGACGTAAGAATGATCGACGAAAGAAAAATGGAACTTTGGGGCCAAAATCGAAACAAAATTCAACCAAGTTTTCCATCTTTACCATCTTGAAGACTTTAATGATAACTTCAATGGAATTGAATTGCAAAGAAATTTAACGACCGCCATACTTCAAAAAGTCAATATGTGCGGAAAAATCATTACAATCGCACTTGCTGATCGGGATTGGAATAGGGGCGATCTCCCAAATTGGCAGCTCTCAATTGCGATCAGTGATTTCTGGTGAAAAGTAAAATTTAATCGCTCAAGGCCCAATTTCATAATTTTTCGCCTAAGACGCCAAGAATTGACATTGACGCAAATCATTCAAGGCGAAATACTGATAGGGTGACCAAAGCTGCCCTACAAGTAAAAACGTGCAACCTGCGGGCCAAAAAAGGTTTAATTTTTAACGAGGGAATGTTTACGGGGAATCGATCGAAGTGACTTGGAGTCCGATTGTCTTGTGTACTTGGCCTGGTTTGCCTCAGCTTTGGTGCCGGGGGCAAATTCACGCGTTGATAACGGCAATTGTTTTTGCCATTATTTTTAACTTGGCATTGGTAAGCACATTTATCTGGCCCGATCTGTTGGGATCGCGTTTTCCCGTGCTAATTTGGCCACCGATTCTCTTATTCTGGGCCATTTCGAGCTTGAATTCCCTGCGAACAGTCGCTGATTGGAACGAACTGGCTCCCGTCGCTGGGCCCGACGAATCGCTCCAGAGCGATCAACTTTTTATTGCGGCCCAACTGTTATATTTGGCCGGCCAATGGGAGGCGGCTGAAAACAAGCTGGTCAATTTACTGGTCGCTTTTCCTCGCGATATTGAGGCGCGTTTGATGCTAGCAACGCTTTTTCGGCATTTACGCCGTCTCAACGAAGCGACCGAACAATTGGATACATTGCTTAAATTCGACGAATCGGTCAACTGGAAACTGGAAATTGAGCGAGAACAGATGTTCATCACCGAGATTTTGGCCGAAGCGGCTGCGGAGGCCTAATAACTTGGTCATCTCTTTCGATTCTTGGCATTATTTAGCGGCTTCGTTGATATTCAGAAACTTTTCAAGAAACTATTGAGAAACGGGCGAATGGTGGCGGTTGTAGTTTCGTTATTTGCGATCGGGACGTTCATTCTCCTATCAATCGGTCACGTTGGCCGCAATCGAATGCCGATTTCACAACTTCCATTCAATCTAAATTTCAAACCTATTTCCAGCTTCAACTTACTACAAACCCTTTCTGATAAATCATAATTTGATAGAATCACTTAACAGGTAATAATAACTTAAGAAGTTTCGCAGCAACCCTTTTACCATTTGTACACTCGCAGCACTTGTTGGCATTGGATTTAAATTTCTGGTTTTGAATCCCGATCCATCAGCAACTTGGTCGAGTGTTAAGAGTTAACTAACCGAAAAAAACGAAAATCATTTTTCGCTCCCAGAAAACAGAGGACCTTAAAGATGTACGAACGATTTACTGATCGAGCTCGCAAAGTGATGCAACTGGCCAACCAAGAAGCGCAGCGTTTCAATCATGAATATATTGGGACGGAACATATTTTGCTGGGGCTGGTCAAAGAAGGCACGGGTGTAGCCGCCAATGTATTGAAGAATTTGGATGTCGACTTGCGAAAGATTCGTCTTGAAGTTGAGCGGTTGGTTCAGACAGGCCCTGAGATGATCACGATGGGGAAATTGCCTCAAACACCTCGAGCCAAAAAGGTCGTTGAATACTCGATGGAAGAGGCCCGAAATTTAAATCATAATTTTGTCGGCACCGAACACATTTTGCTCGGCTTGTTGCGTGAACAGGAAGGAGTTGCGGCTCAAGTCTTGATGAACCTCGGGCTAAAATTGGATGAAGTTCGTGAAGAAGTGCTGAACCTATTGGGCAATGGCCTCGAAGGAGGCGAGGGATCAGAGCGGGGCGGACGAGAAGGGGTCGGCGGCGATCAACCCTCCGCCAAGAACAGCAAATCCAAAACGCCGGCGCTCGATAGCTTTGGTCGTGACCTCACCGAATTGGCTCGGCAGGGTGCACTTGATCCGGTCATCGGTCGCAGCAACGAAATCGAACGAGCCATTCAAGTTCTCTGTCGTCGCACAAAAAACAACCCCGTGTTACTGGGTGAATCGGGCGTCGGAAAGACCGCCATTGTCGAGGGGTTTGCTCAGTTGGTCGTATCAGGGGAGGTTCCTGAGATTTTGGCCGATAAACGAATTGTAGTTTTGGATCTAGCAATGATGGTCGCCGGTACCAAGTATCGGGGCCAGTTCGAAGAACGGATCAAGGCCGTGATGAACGAAGTTCGACGAGCGAAAAACACGATCTTGTTCATCGACGAATTGCATACGCTGGTCGGGGCCGGAGGAGCCGAAGGGGCTATCGATGCCGCCAACGTGCTCAAGCCTGCACTGGCTCGCGGCGAGATCCAATGTATCGGTGCCACCACGTTAGACGAGTATCGAAAATATATTGAAAAAGATACCGCTCTGGCTCGCCGTTTCCAGGAGATTATGGTCGAACCGACTTCAAATGATGAAACCGTTGCCATTTTGTTGGGACTGCGGAAACGTTACGAAGAGCACCACCGAGTCCAAATCACCGATGATGCCATTGCTGCTGCCGTAGACTTGTCACAGCGTTACATCACCGGTCGCTGTCTACCTGACAAAGCGATCGACGTATTGGATGAATCCGGTGCTCGCGTCCGACTCCGCACGATGACTCGTCCACCAGATCTGAAAGAAATCGATCAAGACATCGAGCGATTGAATGAGGAAAAAGACGATGCGGTGGCCAATCAAGATTTTGAAAAGGCCGCTAATTTGCGAGACCAGGCCGACAAGCTCCGCAAAAAGAAAGAGCAAATTAAACGCGAATGGCGGGAGAAGTCTCGCGAGACCGATGGCGTTGTCGACGAAGAGGTGATCGCCGAAGTGATCTCCAAAATGACAGGTGTTCCACTAACCCGCCTGTCGACGGAGGACTCCATGCGACTGATGCAGATGGAAGACGAACTGCACAAGAAAGTGGTCAGCCAAGTCGCTGCCGTCAAGTCGATCTCCAAAGCGGTGCGGCGAAGCCGCAGTGGCCTCAAAGACCCTCGCCGCCCTATCGGTTGCTTTATGTTTGCTGGGCCGACCGGTGTCGGAAAAACATTGCTGGCAAAAGCACTGGCCGAATTCATGTTTGGTGACGAAGACGCGTTGGTCACCATCGACATGTCCGAATATATGGAAAAGCATAATCTCAGCCGCTTGATCGGTGCACCTCCAGGATACGTGGGGTACGAGGAAGGTGGCCAGTTAACGGAAAAAATCCGACGCCGTCCCTACTCGGTGGTGTTGCTGGACGAGATCGAAAAAGCTCACCCCGATATCTTTAACATGCTCTTACAAGTGATGGAAGAGGGGCGCTTGACCGATAGTTTCGGGCGCAATATCGACTTCAAAAACGTAATCTTGATTATGACAACCAATGTGGGAGCACACCAAATCAAAAACGAATCGGCATTCGGTTTGCCCGGGGTCGGTGATGACCAATCCTTTGAGAGTATGAAAGAACGGGTCTATGACGAAATCAATAAGGCGTTCCGTCCGGAATTCCTCAATCGACTTTCAGAAGAGCCGATCATCTTCCGTCATTTGGAAAAAACCGATCTCAAGTTGGTGATCGATTACGAACTGGCCAAGATTCGCGAACGATTGAGCGAACGAGGTTATAATTTACAATTGACCGACGAGGCAAAAGAGTACTTAATCAAAAAGGGAACCAATCTCGACATGGGAGCTCGGCCTCTACGACGGGCTCTGGAAAATCATATTGAAGACCCACTTTCCGAAGAATTGTTGCGAGGGTCTTTCCAAGGCAAAAACCAAATTCGCGTTGATGTTGTCCGAGACGATAACGGTAAGATTAAGCACCTGCGGTTCGACTCTGAATCGGATGCTGACGCTGAGACAGGAGAAACCGCCTCGATTAGCTCCTCTTCAGAAGCCGGGCATACTGAAAACTCGGAAAACCCAGAAATCTCGGAAAACTAAGGCCTGTCCTTTGAGACTCGCCATTTAGCTCGAAGGGATTTCAGCCATTAAGCCGGAGGTTCAGCGTAGCGCTACCTCCGGTTGGTGCCAACAGCCCATTTTTGTATTCCGGGGATGCCCGCCCGATTTGCCAACGGATACGAGAAATTTAGGCTTTGATCCTAACGGAGTTGACCCTCAGCGGGCAGGGTGTAAACCGAGAAAATGGTCATCTTCCTAAAGGGTGTAGCCCCTTTAGTGACAAAGCCTTCTCGTTGACTAACAAACAAAACGGTTTTGCCTTATAATTATGTTCTTATAATTATCTTAATGGGCATTCGTTGAAACTGACATCCGTCCCCCTGTTATCGGCGGTAGCTATGAAGTACTTTATTTTTCTCTCTCTTGTGTCGACGACGATCGGGTTTTCGCCAAGACCGGTCTTGGCGGTTCAACCTCCGGGATTCGAAATCAACCGCGCAGCGGGGGCGATCGAGATACGACCACGAGGGGAATTCCTTCGCTTGGTCGAAGTGGGTTTTCCAGAGATTGAATCTGACGAATTGCAAACGGATGATTATGGCCTGAAAGCTGGACTGAAGACCGATCCTGATTTAGAGGCCTCTTTGGAGACCGCCGATCGATTTCGCCAAGATGGCAATTTCCGCGTGGCAACTCAAATTTGGCAAGCGGTATTACAGCGGAGCGGTGAC
>JBGTHU010000547.1:0-5865 GCA_041745975.1 Mariniblastus sp. | reverse complement strand
GCCGCACCGATAAAAGCAATAAACACTGCCAATACCAAGTGCCCAGCAAACATGTTGGCAAACAAACGAATGGCCAACACGAAATGCTTGATCAGCAACCCCAGCATCTCGATCAACCAAATCCCCGGCACCAATACAATTTTCAGAGCGAACGGCAACTCCATGTGAGGCGCCTGAGCCGCCAAAAAACCGATTACCCCTAAACGCTTAACACCGGCACCGACCACCACCGCAAAAGTACTCAAGGCAAAAACCGCAGTCACGGGAAGTTCGCCAGTAGCACTTCCTAAACCGGGAATCATCCCGAACAAATTCAAAGTCAAAATAAAGAAAAACAGGGTCAGCAAAAAACCCATAAAGCGACGGGAATCCTGCTTGCCAATTGTCGGTCGAGCAATTTCGTCTCGAATAAATACCACAAACACTTCCAGAAAATTCCAGAGCCGCCCTTGAGGCTTGTCCCCGTTTCGCACCTTGCGAGCCAACCAAATGAACACGAATGCAATCAAGATCGCCGCCACCAACTCCAAAACCATGAACTTGGTCAAACGCCCCACCACAATCGGCTGCTCCGGAGTGCCAACCATCGGCACCTCCTTGGTGTAACCCAACACATTAGGCATGTACCACTTGGTTCCCATGAACTGGGGGACCTCGATGTAATAAGCGTCCTTGACATGATCGAACAGGTGCCCGGCATCCAGATAGTATGCCATCGCGTCAAATTCAGCATCAGCCGCAACTGCCCCGCCATCGCCAGCGGTCAGATCATCGCCAGAGGCTAGATCATCGCCAGCAACATCAGCCGACGAAAAAGTCGGCCCATTTGCCTCGGGCATGGCTTCAGGCGTGAATTCCGACATGAACTCAGGTTGGGATTCGTTTTTGTGAAATCGCATACTTAACTATCGTTGAAAACGTCCTCCGCGTCCATTGCATCTCGATGGCCGGGCTGTTGCTCTTCGGCGATTCGACTGAAGGGTTTTTGATTACCTGCCAATGACAGGGCAATGCTGAGGGGAAATCCAATTAAATAATAAATGGCAATGTAGCCAATTGCAGCCTCTTTAAACTCGCTTGCATAGTTGAACATATTCAGCAAAACATGCAATAAGGGAAGCCCAGTGCGGCAAAAGGTCGCTAACCCGAACCTTAAGCCGACGTAATCATTCCCCTTGGGGTATTCGGAGGCGATGACCCCGACCAACATGCTGAACCAAATCACCGCTACTGCTTGGCCCAAGACGGGGTCGGGAACCAACGTTGTCCAGCGTCGATTGACCCACAGGCTGGCCCCCCAAAGGACGGCCATAACACTAGTCAGAGTCGTCAATCGGATCGTTAGATTCACCCAATCTGGTTGAGTTCTCATGCCGTTTGGGTTCGCCTTTCTGTCCAACAAGGTAGGCCGGGGATTGTCAGTGGAATGAGAGGCAAGGCGTTCGCCGTCAGCGATTGGCCCACGGTGATTCCCTTGCGACTGACGATTTCGAATCGCTCGGGCAGTCTTGTTGAGTGGCCCCGATGAAAGGGTTTCACTTGCACGGCGACTTGCGTGTTCATTGGCCGCTACTTTCCTTTCGCTCCAAATCGCAAATGATTAACCATAGGTGCCTACCAGCAATCACCATTCCCAGGCCAAACCCAACCAACAAGAAAAGGATTTGGGTTTGGTAACGCTGGTCCAGCCAGTATCCCAAAACAGTCGGCAGCACCAATAAGAACGAACCCGTAGTGATCCGCGTGACCAAGCTCATGGCAATCGCCGCGGAGTTTCGGTCGTCATTCGTCGGCTTATTCAACCTGAGAGCTCTCCTCTTGCTTAATTACTTACTATATATGGAGTTTACTTTACTTTAGTTTCAGATTGAAGGCTAGGCTTTGTCTCCTCTGTTTGTAATGGGCTTAGCTCTTTCCGCTTCGATTGGTGAACCTGAGGCTGTGAACACAGTTCCAATTCTGCTCTGCGGTTTGTCTTGCTAGCAAATCAAGTCAAATATTAGGCTTCGATTAATCAGTGCGGCCTGCTATAGTTCCCGACGCAGAGGCCGCTGTGTGATTGCGATTGTCATCAATTTTTCTCAAAAATCCCCTATGCAACGTAACGTCAATCAACCAAAACGAGACCGCTACTGGCTCACCTTGTTGTGCCTGATGTTATTCATGTTGGGCTGTGCAGAAGGGGCTCTGTGGCGAACCGGCCACTTGTCTCCTTGGGCTCGCAATCGTTGGGCTGAAGAAGAGAGGATCGCCGATACGCTATTTAGCAAGCGTCGAAAAATGGAAGCGCAGGTAGCACAAGCTCAATCCGGCACGTTGGAACAACGTCAACGGGTGGCTGGCGACCTGACGGAAATGGTCCGCCAAGACCCGGTGTTGCTGATCCGTCTGCATGCCGTGCGATTGCTGGGCCAAATCGATTCGCCAGCGGCCATCGAAGGCCTGGAAATTGCCTCGCGAGACTACAACGCTGATGTGCGGATGGCCGCGATTGAAGCGTGGCAATTCAAGTCGGGTGATGCCGCCGTGCCACAACTGCAAAGATTGTTGGCCAGCGATACGAATGTCGATGTTCGCCTGGCCGCCACTCGGGCACTTGGTAAGTTTTCTCAAAACCAGGTGTTGGACGTTTTGGAATTGGCTCTCAACGACTCCGACCCCGCCTTGCAATTGGCCGCTGCCGAATCGCTGAGGAGTGCAACAGGAAAACCCTTTGGCAGGGACATTACGGCTTGGCGAGATTTCATCGCTCAAAATCGAACCACGCCGCCGATCCCCCAGGAAACATCCAGCGATACCCGTCGGGCCGAACTACCGAGTTCAAAAGAGTCGAGTGATTTCTTACCGCGATAGAATCCAAGCGACCGTAAGCGGTCGCAAACGAGCCAGCCCATCGCGTCAGCCAGTGCTACTTGTCCACAACTTCGGTTGGCTTGCTGGCTGAAGTAATCCAACACAATCCAACCGACGGATGGCCCCTGGCATATCTAGCGCTTGATTGCATTCCAGTCGCGACTGAGCCGACTGAGTTGGATGTTGATGGTTGTCAATTTATCGTTTTCGGATAGACTATAATCGAGGTATCTGAAGCGGCTGACACCGTAATTTGCATCGTTTCGAATCTTGTTACCCTTTGATTGGGATTTCCTTCCGCGCGAGTAGACAATGCTTTCCACACCCGACCGACTACAATTTTTTGCATTTCTCGATGCTGCCGTCGGCCTGGCGAAAGACAGCGATGCCGACGGGATATTGGTCTTAATGGACTACAGTGTCGACTGGAAAGAATTGAGACTGCAGGCGGGGGAAACGATCCCACTGATTGTGGCGACCAACTTGGAGTCGATCCACAAGGCAGCCGTTGAGCAGGAATTTGCTTCGATATTATTGGAGCGACCTGAATCCTCCATTCAGAATCAAGTCACCCAGGCGTTACTGGCCAGCGTGGCCAATGACTTGATCCCATCCGGTTCCACAGTTGCGACCCTCTACGGCCTGTTTGACCATGACGTTGTCGACACGATCAGTCTGCTGAAACTTACGGAACGACTGGGGCGGTTAACGGCCAGCGACCTACGTAAGCTGAAAACCGATGTCCCACTGGAAACATTAAAAACCGTCGTTGACTTGGCGGTTTCCATTGGTCGCGAAGGGCGGGAGGGAAAGGCCATTGGCACAATGTTTGTCGTGGGAGATCACCGCAAGGTGCTCAAGCACAGTCGCGCCAGCGGATTCGATATCACCAAGGGGTACACCCGTAAGGAACGGAATATCCTCGATCAGAAAATTCACGAAAACATCAAGGAGTTGGCCCAGTTAGATGGCACCTTTGTTGTGGCTGCCGACGGCACGATCGAAGGATGCGCCCGGATTATCGATACGCCACCGGTCGAGGTCACCATGACCCGAGGCTTGGGTACCCGACATTTTGCTGCTGCCGCGATCAGCAAAAACACCGATTCAGTAGCCGTCGTCGTCAGCCAGTCCGGCGGCACAGTACGAATCTACCAGGATGGCGAGGTCGTGCTGCGTATCGAACCGTTGCAGCGAGCAATGAAGTGGAAAGTTGCCGACACCGATGAATCGTCGGAAGAAGAATGACGCCGATGTTTGAACTTTCCTCCCCTTTCAAACCCAGCGGCGATCAACCGCAAGCGATCGAGACCCTGGTCGCTGAATTAAGGCGAGGCCAAAGGCACCAACTACTGATGGGCGTTACCGGTTCGGGCAAGACGTTCACGATGGCCAATGTGATCCAGCAAATCCAAAAACCAACGCTGGTGATTTCCCACAATAAAACGCTGGCGGCTCAACTCTATTCGGAGTTTCGCGAATTTTTTCCTAACAACGCAGTTCACTACTTCGTCAGTTATTACGACTATTACCAGCCCGAAGCGTACATTCCACAGCGTGATATCTATATCGAAAAAGATGCTTCGATCAACGAGGATATCGATCGCTTGCGACTGGCCTCCACCAGCTCTCTGGTCAGCCGCAAGGATGTGATCATCGTGGCCAGCGTCTCCAGTATCTACGGCTTGGGATCGCCGGATGACTACAAGTCGATGATGGTGGCAGTAAAACGGGGCGAACAACAGGAACGGGATGCCATGCTGGGGAAGTTTGTCGAAATCCAATATCAAAGAAACGATTTCGCGTTGGAGCGATCCAAGTTTCGCGTCCGCGGTGATAGTGTGGAAATTTGGCCAGGTTACGAAGAGTACGCCTATCGCATCGAATTCTGGGGAGACGATATCGAACAGCTCAGTATCATCAATCCTTTGACCGGGGAAGTGATCTCGCATCACGATCAATTTTTTATCTATCCCACCAAACATTTTGTAACTTCCGAATCGCGAATCGCTGAAGCCGTCCAGCGGATTCGTTTTGAATTGAAAGAGCAACTGGAAAAATTTCAACAGCAGGGGAAATTGCTTGAGGCCCAACGTCTGAACGCTCGCACCCGTTTCGACTTAGAAATGCTGGAACACGTAGGGCACTGCCCCGGAATCGAAAACTACAGTCGTCATTTGGCCAGCCGCGAAGCGGGGGAAGAGCCCGAGACGTTATACAATTTCTTTCCGCAAGATTTCCTGCTGTTTATCGACGAGTCCCATGTGACGGTGCCGCAAGTCAGAGCGATGTATGCCGGCGACCGCAGCCGTAAAGAAACATTAGTCGCCCATGGATTTCGCTTGCCCAGCGCTCTGGACAACCGGCCTCTCAAGTTCGAAGAATGGGAGAATCGGATCAATCAAGTCGTCTATGTCTCCGCCACGCCAGGAGATTTCGAACTGGAGAAAACTGGTGGCGAAATTGTGGAACAAGTCATCCGCCCTACCGGGTTGCTGGACCCAATTATCGACGTTGTTCCGGCCAGTGGCCAGGTCGCTCATTTACTCGAACAAATCAAGAAACGAATTGAAGCCGATGAACGCGTCCTGGTGACTGCGCTGACCAAGCGATTGGCCGAAGATCTCTCAGCCTACCTCAGCGACAATGGCGTCCGTGCACGTTGGATGCACAGCGAAATGGACGCTTTCGAGCGAATGGAAGCAATCAATGAACTCCGGCTGGGGCAAATTCATACCCTGGTCGGTGTCAACCTGCTGCGAGAAGGTTTGGATATGCCCGAGGTTTCCTTGGTGGCGATTCTGGACGCCGATAAGGAAGGTTTCTTGCGCAGCGAAACCTCGTTGATCCAAACAATCGGACGCTCCGCTCGTAACGAAAATGCCCGCGTAATTCTCTACGGTGATAAAATGACTGCGGCGATGAAAAACGCCATCCAAGAAACGGATCGACGACGGTCTTTACAACAAGAATACAATCGGAAACATCACATCACACCCCTTACGATATTTA
>JBGTHU010000546.1:0-3028 GCA_041745975.1 Mariniblastus sp. | reverse complement strand
GAAGAAACGTTTGCACATCGAAGATGCTAATGTGCTAGTGATGGGATTGACTTTTAAAGAAAACTGTCCCGATTTACGTAATACCCGTGTCGTTGACATTGTGCGTGAATTTGAAGACTATGGTGCCAATGTTGACGTGTTCGATCCTTGGGTTGATTGCCAACAAGCCCGGCACGAATACAGGATCGATCCGGTTTCTGCCCCCGCTCCGGGCAAATATGAAGCGATTGTATTGGCCGTCGCTCATGACCAGTTCTTGGAAATGGGCTGCGAGACAATTCGCATGTTCGGGCGACGCGAATGTGTAATTTATGACATTAAGTCGATTCTGCCTCGCGATTCGGTCGATGGGCGCCTCTAAGGATTCTGTCCTGATACTGCCAATTTTGTTAGCGGCCAGGCCCGCTGAACCGCCGGAAATTTTCTGCGGCTCACACGCTTTGTCGAGGCATCTGGATAGCGTCCTAGTAGACGAATAAGACTCTTAATGATCAAACGCTCTTAAATTTCATGAGCAGTCGCCATGGTTAAGGTTCCGGCGATGCTACAGTCTGAAATTTTCGTTGATCCACCACCATAGACGGGCACTAAGTGATCGATAGCCAGCAAAAATTCTTGCCTGGCCTCCTTGACCGATCCGCAGTCCACTGACGTCATCTGGTAGTTTGACTCGGGCCATATACTGCAATTGAGACTGATCGAGTTGAGCTACCATTTCCACAATCAAGTCTGGTGGACGAACCGCCACTTGCCTATTGGATTTTTCAGCATTGGAGGCAGGCTCATACTGATCTCGATCGATTGAACGATCGGTTTCCACGATGCTATCCACTTGAGATTGAATCGTTTCCGATGGATTGGAATAGAGTCGAATTCGAGTTTCCTGGCCGGGACTGGCGAATCGATATTGGTTTTCGCTGAGTAACACAACTGCTTGCCAATTCGTAGTATCGGCAATTTCGCATAGACGTTGACCTGTCTGCGGAACGGCGGTCGAATGCTTGCCCAAAAATAGTGACGTTGAATCCACGTCTTCCAATTCTTGTGGGTTGCGTGATTGATATTCAAATGGAGTCAACATTACGACTCCCTCGATTGGACTCGTGATTTCCAATTCCGATTGCTGCTGCCGCAAGCGAAATGCCAGTTGCCGGTCTTTTTGCAAATCAGATTGGATACGAGGTAACTGATCGAGCGAGCTTAAGTTGACGGTTGTCGCCTGTTGAATAATTCTCTCACGATTGATCTCATGCTCTTTTATCTGAGACTCGATTTCCGACAATTGTAATTCCAAGTCGATATTGCGCAGCCTGGCCACAATTTGACCTGCCGTTACGGATTGGCCAGGTTGCACAAGAATTTCTTCAATGAATCCTGGTTGCCTGACCCAGATTGTCTCCAATTCCCGAGGCATAACAATTGTTTGGCACCGGAGGTAGTGGGGAAAGGGAACGAAGAAAATGAGTCCAAGGATTGCCATGGCTACGATCAAGATAATTGAAAATCGCCCCCGTTTGACCTGGAAGAAACGACCCGGTACCGACATGAATTTGTAAAGCTTGAACATGGGCATACCAATAATAGTAATCATGGAAAACATTGCGATCCCAACCCCAATCGACTCCAATCCGTACGGTTCCAGAAAACGGATCAAAAATCCAACAATCACAATTAACACAAACCAACGGTAAAGGAAGGCCGCCACCGTAAACATCGCAAACGCCCAAGGGCGGTTGGCGGGCATCAGTTGATCATCGGGGATCTCTAATCCTAACCAGTGCCTTCCCAGCAACGTCGTTAACGCTCGATTCGCCTTTTGATGCAAGTTGGGGATTTCAAGTAGGTCGCTCAAAATATAATAGCCATCGAATCTCAACAGAGGATTGCCATTGAACAGAATTGTACTGATTGAGCTGATCAACATCACTCGAAGGCAAATATCTTGCACCAGTCCGGGCTGGACAAACCACCAGACAATCGTGGCCAAGGTGGCCAACATGATCTCAATATACATCCCAGCGGCACCAATGGCAGCGCGATGCCATTTGTTGGGCAACCGCCAACTATCGGAAACATTGCAGTACAGGCAGGGAGTCAAGACCAGCAACATAATACCGATTTCGTGGCATTCTCCTCCCAGTCTTTTACAAGCCAGCCCGTGGCCGAACTCATGCAAAATTTTAGTGACTGCTAAAACACCAATAAACAGATACCACTGCCGAACATCGAAAAACTGATCGAACCCGGGTAATCGACTTTGGAATTCCCCCCAATTAATCACCACTGAAAACAACGCAACTGCTGCAGCAATTAAGGTCAGCACGACCATCGTAGGAGTAAACAACCACCACGTAAATCGAATCAAGAAATTCAAAATCCGTTCTGGGTCAAAACCACGGTAGCGTATGGCTAAAATGTTTGAGAATTTCCCCAGCATTTCCATGCGATTGCTTTTGTTGCCCCGTTTCAGCAACTCAATCCCCTGAGAGGGCATCTCGGAAATCACCAAGTTATCCTTGTGAAATCGGGTCAACAGTTGTTGTAAATCATTCCGCGTAATTCGCTTAGGCGAGTACTGTTGATGATATCGATTTTCCAGGTCTTCGATCGAGCATTGACCATCAAGTAACTGAAGCAGAAAAAAAACTGGTGGCGGAAATTGAAAATACTTTTGTGCCAAGGGATCTTTGACCACCCAATACTCGACACCCTGATAAGCCACACGGTTACATGCCAAATCAGCCCGCATTTTCATCCGAATCGGTGGTGCCGTTGACTTACCTCCTGATGGTGGCGGTAAATTCGATTTGGGAAGCGAAGGGATGATGGACATGAAATCTAAATTTTGAAACGATAAATAAATCAGGTATCCGTTCCGGGATAGCAAGGGAGGTTGAAGCCGCCGTCGATACAACAGCCAATCAATGTGTGGCATTGACAGAGAATTGTCTCGCGGGGAGCCTTGACCTTGCTAAAAATCTCGCCGATTCTGTCAGGCGACAAATGCCCGTGAACCGTTACGATAACA
>JBGTHU010000545.1:0-2416 GCA_041745975.1 Mariniblastus sp. | reverse complement strand
TTTGAACATGACCACCGGTGGCCTCAATTAAAACAGTTCCTATCGGGAGGGTTCTGGAGGAATTTCAAGGTCAAGTACCCGGAAACCAATCTAATGTACGCCCGCATGATGTATGTCAGCAGATTATTGGAGAAAGCACAGCGGCAACAGGTCAACCAAGCGGTGTTGGATGCTGCGGAAGATCATTTGTTCCAAGGACAATGCAATTGCCCGTACTGGCATGGAGCTTTTGGAGGCATTTATCTACCTCATTTACGAAACGCCATTTACTATCAACTGTTAACCGCGGAACGATTATTGGAAAAGGCGATGCGGGCTGAAGAAAACTGGGTAGAAGCCACCAGCGACGATTTCGATTTCGATGGGCGGCAAGAAATTCGTTTGGCAAACGAACAACTCGTTTGTTGGATTTCCGGTGTTCGCGGAGGGCAAATTTACGAACTTGATTTGATGGAAAAATGCCATAACTTAGGCGCCACGATTCAGCGAAAACCCGAATTGTACCACGACAAAGTTCGGGCTGGGGAGCAACTTCCCAGCGAGGGAGCGGCCAGCATTCACGATCGAGTCGTCTTCAAACAGCCCGACTTGGACCAACAATTGTTTTATGATCAACGTTTGAGAAATTCACTCATCGATCATTTTCGACCCGACGATGTCTCGGCCCAAGCACTTCAACAAGGCCAAGTCGATGATCTAGGGGACTTCGCCGATGGAAGCTACCAAATTACCATTCGTCGAAAGCCAGATCGAGTCCAAGTCATGCTGGTACGTGAAGGTATCGTTGATCAATGTCCCGTCACGATGACCAAAGGATTGACCCTCAATGCCAATAGTAACGAAATCGAAATTGCCTATTTAATTGAGAATTTACCGCCTGATCGCCATTTCAATTTGGGCGTTGAATTTAACTTCGCGGGACTCCCCAACGGACAAGATGACCGATATTTTAGCGATAGCAATGATAATGTGTTGGGACAACTGCAAACTTTATTGGATCTGGAAAATCAAAATTTGTTACGATTGTCGGACGATTGGCTGGGTATCGATGTGGAATTGGAATCAGATCAATCGGCCAGTTTCTATACCTATCCGGTACAAACCGTATCCCAATCCGAAAATGGTTTTGAAGGGGTACATCAAGCAGTTGCTGTCGAGCCCGTTTGGTCAGTTCACCCGGATTCACAGGGGCGATGGTCCTTGACAATGCGGTTGAGGTTGAATACCGACCCAAGCCGACGAAAATATCGTCACGGAGACGCTCGTGTTTTAGCAACTCATTGACGAAGAGCCCGCTGGTATCTGAACAGGTAGAATTTCTAACTAGAGAACTCCAGGGGGGAAAATTTCGTTGCCGTCAAGGGTTGAACAGGGAAGTCGTGAACGGTTACCCGAAAAAGTATGATCGTGTGGCCAAAACATGGTTGTCGATGGTTAATTTTTAACAGCTGATAGCGTTAGAATAGAAATAAAATGAAATGAAAACTCCCGAAGTCCTTCCAACTAACCGCATGCGGGGATTTCCCGCAAAAGCCGATATATGGTAGACTGAAATCCAGTAGTGGTTAGATCGATTGATTTTTTTTATGGATTTTCTCTTGATAGGGGTTTTGTTGAATGAATTCGAAACAGGGAATCAACTTTGGCGAGACTTGCGTCAAACAATTCATGACTCAGCGAGTAACCTGTCTGAGTGCCGATGATACGATTCAGCAAGCAATCGAGCGAATGTCGGAAGAAAGATTGGCGGCGCTACCGGTCGTCGATTATTCAGATCTTTGTTTAGGAATTCTGTCTCGCAGTGATTTGGCCGATTTGTTTGTCGGTATGAATCAAGCGTTGGATTCGATCAGCGAATCGGAAATTAGTTTTAGTGTTGATTACCCCGACGGTTTTGGTACACAGGTTCGCGAGTTCATGAATCCCGAAGTGGTTTCGATCACTGCAGACCGGTCCTTGTTGGAGGCGGCTCGAATGATGGCCCAAAACCACATTCACCATCTGCCAGTGATTGAAGAATCTGGGAAATTGGTTGGAATCATTTCCACACTGGATATCGCGCGAGCGGTCGCTGGATGAGCACTCGGCCTATTTCATTGGCGATTTCAACTTGTCCGAATGACACATTTGCGTTTCATGCGATTCTGAATCACGAGATTGATCTTCAAGGTTTGGAATTCCAAATTGAGTTATTAGACATTCAAGAATTAAATTCTGGATTGCAGAGCGGTCGCTTTGATGTAGCTAAAACCAGTTTCCATGCGGCTTTACTGTTGGCAAAAGAAACGGTTGTTTTGACTGCCGGCGCCGCTTTAGGATTCGGGGTTGGTCCGTTGTTGTTAGCCGCCAATGAACAAACCGCCGAACAAGTGCGAGATTGGCGAATTGACGCATCGGAGATTTCGCCGACCGACCA
>JBGTHU010000544.1:0-2937 GCA_041745975.1 Mariniblastus sp. | reverse complement strand
GCTGTTACTGCACCAATTATTGAACGCAGCCGAGCCACAAATCATTCTCCCTCATTCCGGAGTCTCCACCAGTTTGGACAGAGATGCGGAAGACCAAGCGGGCAATCCAACGGACAGTCTATTGGTTGTGGGTCCATTGCGAGTTGGAGCCGAATCGGTGGGGTTGGTCGAAATTTTTCAACGGCCCCAAGCCGGTCCGACAACCCAACAAGGTTACTTGAGGTTTGTGGCCCAGATGGCGGAGCTGGCCAGCGACTACTTGACCCAGCGGCATTTGAAGACGTTTGCCGGCTTGCAAGGCTTGTGGCGAAAGACCGAGCAATTTACTCAATTGCTACATCAAGGTCTCGATACCAAGCAGACCGTTTACACATTGGCGAATGAAGGCCGTCGGATCCTAGAAGTCGACCGAGTCAGTGTGGCACTCGCTCGCGGCAAGAATTGCGTAATCGAGGCGATCAGCGGACTCGATTCGCTCGAACGTCGCTCCGATCAAGTCAAACGATTGAACGCTCTGGTCACCGCCGTCGTCCGTAGCCAGCGTCCACTTTGGTACGAGGGAGATGACACTGAGTTTCCGCCTCAGATCGAACGGAAGCTTCATGAATATATCGACAAGTCGCACGGCAAGATGTTGGCTATCATTCCGCTGCACCAGGTCCTCCCCGCATCCGAAATGGATGCCATCGACAAGACGATTAATCGCAAAGGCCGCTCGCTGGGTGCGCTGATTGTCGAGCAGCTAAAAGACTCCCAAATTGATACGGTGCTGAAGGACCGTGTCGCAACGATTGCCAAACACAGCGAAATCGCTCTGGGGAATACAATCGAACACCAATCGATCTTTCTGATGCCAGTCTGGAAAATGCTGGGACGAATGACCTCACTTTTGGGAAGTAACCGCCGCTGGAAAACCTTGTCAGTCGCCGCATTCTTGACCGCCGCGATTGGGTTTCTCTGTTATTTCCCCTACGAATTTGGCCTGGGAGCCAATGGGAATTTGGTGCCCGAATCCCAAACAGAAGTCTTTACAATGGAAGCTGGGGTGCTCGCTGAAATCTTTGTTTCCGATCACGGCGACACCATCGTCCAGCGGGGTGATGTGCTAGCCAAAATGTTCAATAACGAATTGGATATCGAAATTGAAAATCTAGAGGGACAGATCGAACAAAAAATCAACGAGTTGGAAAGCAAGCAAACGCTGCGGTCCCAATTAAATGCAGGAGAAGCGCAAAAGTTGGCTCCCGAAATCAGTTCCCTGCGCCAACAAATCATTAGTCTGGACAACGAATTGGAACTACGCAAACACCAGCAAAAGTTGTTAGAGGTGAGAAGCCCAGTCGACGGACGAATTATCAACTGGCAAGTTCGTCAACATTTACTGCGACGTCCAGTCCAACGCGGCCAACACTTGATGACGATTGTCGATCCCGATACGCAATGGCAAATCGAACTTCGCCTGCCTGAACGTCGCGTTGCCCATTTGATGACCGCGTTGAATCAAAGGGAAAATGAACCGTTAAGTGTGTCGTTTACTTTGCTTTCCTACCCCGGTAGTGAATTCACCGGGGAGATCTTTCGACTCGATCGACAATTGGATGTCCATGCCGATGATGGCAATACGGTGCTGTTGCGTGTGGCTTTCGACAACAGCATTGTCCCTCAAGACCTATTGCGATCAGGAACACGCGTGTCTGCCAAAATCGAATGCGGTCAAAGACCAATTGGATACGTTTTCTTCCACGAATTATTGGAGACGATCCAAACGCAATGGCTATTATGGTTTTGAAGTTTAATTTTCTCCACGAACCAGCTTTTTCGACCAGACACGAACACTACAAAGTTCTACCCCAAGTAGCTGCAAATTCAGTCGCCTCAACACCGGTTGTAAGGATGCAAAAACAGCCGGCTTGCACCGAAATTCCTTATTCAAATACCAAAGGGCGACTATGGAATTGACGTTTACACGTATTTTGCCGTCCTTTGCAACGATCTTCATATTGTGGCCGTCAATCGAAAGAAAGATCGACGCGGCCAACGTCAGTTTGGGGATTTTTTGCCGTCTTTTGTTCGAATCGTAATCGATCCATTCAAATGCCACTTTGCATGTTCGGCTTGATCACCAGTTCCGCTGGGAACCAAGACTTGCAAATTTTCAAACAGATAGGTGATCTCAGCTCCCTGTCCGGTCAGTCGATCGTAAAGGCCGATTGCCAAATCGGGCCAATTTTTTGTGTGCTCAGTACTCATAAAATGTCCAATAATTTCTGTTTTGGTGAGGGGTTAAAGATTTCTTGTACTGCTCGACTCAATGCCGCACTCAACGTTGCGGCAATAGCTTGTTCAAACGTCTCTCTATCATCCGTCGGAGTCTGTCCGCGATTAACTCACAAAACCAACAAGTCATGAGTTGATCATCAAGAAGAAACCGAAAGGGTCGGCTAAGAGCGTCTAGCCGGAATCGATTTCGATGTATAAACTTGCATTTTCCGCAAATTCTTTCTTTCGCTCGCATGTCATCAAACAACACACCACCTCCCAAAACATCTCGAAAACGATACGCCGAATTTCTGAAGAAGTTCCGCAGCAATCACCTTGAAGTCGTTTCGGTTGAAACCACCGATCATCATTCGGTCACATTGCAGACCCAACCCAAGTCGGAGGTTCCTTCCAGCAAGCATTTGTCGGATTCACACGATCGAACGATATCCGATGCGGATCGTTTGAAAAAAAAATTGAAACGTCGCCAGCATTTGAGACTTTATTTGAACCAACTTTGGCCTCATTGGTCGACGGTTACCTTGTTGGTGTTTCTATCGCTGGTGATTGCCGGATTGGAATTGGTACAACCACTATTTTTTCGTTATATCATCGACGAGATTTTGTTAAATGAGGGCACAGAATTAACACAGCGAATGAGAACTCTCAACGGGGTGG
>JBGTHU010000543.1:0-1812 GCA_041745975.1 Mariniblastus sp. | reverse complement strand
TTGACACTGAACTTTATACGAGGCTTGAGTGTTGGCGGATTTGCGGACATGCACCATCCTGAAAATTGGGATTTGGAGTTTGCTACCGAATCCCCTCGAGCCGCCCAATATCACTCGTTAATCGGCTCAATACAGAGCTCCTTGAGTTTTATGGAGGTGTTGCTGGGCGCCCCATCGGAACAGAGTCGAATTGTCGATTTTTTTACCTCACATGAAGGGTTGCTATTGCCCTACGAAGCGGCTCAAACGCGTCAAGTCCCTCGCCGATCAGGATGGTACAATATGAGTACCCACATGCCATGGGTCGGCTATCGCACTTGTGATTTGGATGGCGCTCACATCGAGTATTTCCGAGGAATTCGTAATCCGATGGGGATAAAAATCGGCCCCGGAAGCGAGCCTGAATATTTGTTGAAGATGATTCAACGACTAAATCCGAAAAATGAAAAAGGCAGAATTACATTAATTCATCGATTTGGGGCGGACAAAGTACAAGAATGTTTACCACCCCTAATTGAAGCAATTCAACAGAGTGGGCAAAATGTGCTTTTCTGCTGTGATCCGATGCATGGGAATACCTTTTCGACTCAATCCGGAATTAAGACTCGCAGTTTCGATCAAATTGTCGAAGAATTGGAGATTAGCTTCCAAGTTCACCATCAATGTCGTTCGATACTTGGGGGAGTTCATTTGGAGCTGACGGGAGACAATGTTACCGAATGCTTGGGAGGGGCAAACAAGGTCTCTGAATTGGATTTGTCCAAGTGTTATAAAAGTTTGGTTGACCCGCGATTAAATTACGACCAAGCAATGGAAATTGCGTTTTTGATTGCCGAACGAATAAAGTCGATCAAGGGTTCCACTTAATTTAATGATACAATCTCAACAACATTCAAAGTTATTGCATGACTGTGAGCAACAGTTAAATTATTGCTTCAAAGATAAGCTGCTCTTGTTTGAAGCGTTAACCCATTCTTCGTCCACTGAACAACGAATTAATTCATACGAGCGTTTAGAATTTCTTGGTGACGCCATCTTGGGTTTGGTGGTGTGCCAGTACTTGTACCAATCGTTTCCTGATTGGGATGAGGGAGAACTGACCAAGGTGAAGTCGAATGTCGTCAGCCGGGTGTCATGCGGCGAGATGGCTGCGACCTTAGGACTGGAGAAATACCTCGCTGTGGGCAAAGGTGTCAGTAACTCCCAAGGAGTTCCCAAATCTCTACTGGCCAATTCATTTGAGGCACTGATCGCGGCAATTTATTTGGACAGCGACATTGTGGAAGTGGAAAATTTTCTGATTCCTTTAATTGCCAATCAAGTCGACGCAGCTGTTGGTGGGGGATTGATTGTGAACTACAAGTCAGATCTGCAGCATTACGTGCAGAAACGATTTGGAATTCCACCCGTTTATCTAGTGATGGGGACTCGGGGTCCAGATCACAATAAAGAATTCAAAATTGCTGCCCAGGTTCTCAAACGTGTATTTCAACCGGCCTGGGGAACCAACAAAAAGGAAGCAGAGCAGAGAGCTGCCGCTAATGCCTTGGCCGTTATTTCAGGAAAAAAACCTCCCTTTGACGATCTTTAATCCCTGAGTGAAGATGCCTCAAATTGCAAACACATCCAAGAAATCATCGGAATCTAAACCGATCCGCGTGCGGCAGATGCTGGGGAAGTACCGCATCGAAAAAAAAGTTGGCCAGGGTGGATTTTCCGCCGTTTTTGCCGCCTATGATACGATCGAAGGAGTTCGGGTGGCCCTTAAGGTTCCGCACGGAACCCTTGTCGACGACGAATTAATGGAGATGT
>JBGTHU010000542.1:0-4057 GCA_041745975.1 Mariniblastus sp. | reverse complement strand
GAGACAGTTTTGGTAAACTGCATTTGAGCTAGGGCATGATTCTTGAAATGGTGCTAAGTGTTTACTTCTTGAGTGGTGTCGTGCGTTTTGGTAATGGATTATTGGCTCAAGCAAGGCAAGCTCAACTGCTCTATTCCTGTTTGCTACCTCCTGCAGTTTGCACGCTCCCCGCCGAGTTTGTCTCGGTGGGATCTTACCGGCAAGCAAGAAGAAAGCAAAATTTATCAAGTTAACGCACTATCAAATTGAAAACCCTTGGACGGTTATCTAAATTTTAAGCGGCTGCGGACCCCAACTGGCCCACTTGTTCCAACGAGATTTCGCCTAAAATCTGCATTTCCGCTCCCACTACTTCCCGGCGACCGATGACGGCCATGTCCGTTTCAGATTCGAAGGCCAATTCGGCGATTATTGGTCTGATCGCTTGTTCGACCATGATCACAGGGTGATATCCGGTTGCCGCCATTTTCGTCGCCGTGCTCTCCAGAGCCAGAGCTAATCCGTCCATCAGAGAACGAGGTAGGCCGACTCGAATCTCGTTACCCTCGCGTTGCCAAGCAGCCGCAATCCGATCCTGCAGTTCTTGATCGATGGTGTAAACGGCCAACCATTCATCCCGCGGATCAACGAAACGCGAAGTGATGTGACGTGCCAATCGCAGACGAACTCTCTCCAGCAACTCCCAACGGTTATCCACCAGCTTAATATTGTCCCCGATGGTTTCCAAAATTAATTCCAGCGGTCGGATGGAGACTTGTTCATCCAACAATCCCTTGAGGATCTGTTGAACTTCTCCTACGCTGATGGCAGCGGGGATCAGTTCGTCAACCAGCGAAGGTGATTTTCGCCGTACTTCGTCAATCAGTTGGGCAGTACTTTCCCTTGTTAAAACCAAAGACGCATAACGTTCAGCCGTTCGTTTGAGTTGTTCGACAACAACCTGATCAGCCGTGATGACCGAGTAACCGGCAGCGACAGTGTTTTCCCACGATTCAGGGTCGATCCAAAACGAAGGCCAAGGAAAAAATCCCTCGGCTGGCATGCTGCGAATGGCGCGGTTGGGAATCGGACTGTGAGCTTGGCCGCGATCGATTGCCAACAATGACAGCGGATCGACGACTCCTTTCTGGATCACGTTTCCTTGTAACAAAATCTGAAACTGATTCTCGCCCAATCTTAAATTGTCTTTGACTCGAATCTTTGGTAAGATCAGTCCCAAAGTTTTCGCTAAATCTTGACGAGCCTCGGTAATCATGGGAAGCACTTGTCCACCCTGCTCACGATCGGCCAAGCGGATCAAGCCGCGACCGAGTTCCACTTCGATCACTTCATTGGTCAATAATTTCTCGATGCTCAATTCTGTTTGAGCCGATTCCGAATCCGAGCGTGACTTAAGTGGAGGCACCGATCCGACCGACGATTTTGATTTGTTTTGATCGCCTTTTTTTTGCTCCTGGTATTGACTGTAGGCTAAACCCAAGCATCCCAATGCCAATAGTAACAATGGGATTTTAGGGAGTTCTGTCATGGTCAATATCAGCATAAATACAGCGGTCAGCACTAACGCCAATGGGCGTCCAAATACTTGTTGCAATGACTCTTGGGGCAGATTTGATTGACGACTGTGCCGGGTCACCAGCAACGCCGCCGCTGAAGAAATCATCAGTGCCGGAAGTTGACTGGCCAATCCATCTCCGATTGTTAGTTTGCTGAAGGTGTTGGCTGCACTGTCGAGCGACATTCCATGATAGACACCAATAATCAAACCACCGACAAGATTGATCATGGTAATTGCAATTCCGGCGATCGCATCCCCTCTTACGAACTTACTGGCCCCGTCCATGGAACCATAAAAGTCGGTATGAGCCATGGTTTGTTCACGAAGTAATTTGGCCTGTTGGTTGGTGATAGCACCTGAATTTAAATCGGCGTCGATCGCCAGTTGCCGACCAGGGATGCCGTCCAAGGCGAATCGTGCGGCGACTTCACTAATTCGCGTGGCACCTTTTGTGATGACCACGAACTGAACGATGACGACAATTGAAAAGATGACCAAGCCGACCATAATGCTATCGCCCGTTACAAATTCAGCAAAACTTTGAATCACTGCACCCGCAGCGGCCTCTTGGTCTTGAGCACCTCGAGTCAAAATCATCCGCGTGGTGCCGATGTTGAGTGCCAGCCGCGCCAATGCTGCTGCGAGCAAAATGGAAGGAAAGACACTGAACTCCAAAGGGGATCGAACGTAGATCGCACCCAACAAAATAAGCAGCGCAAACGCAATATTCCCCGCCAATAAAATATCAAACAAGGCAGGTGGCAACGGTACGAATATGACCAATAGACATGCGATCAGACCAGCCGGAATGATTACCTCTGGCCACCGGACACGAAAGTTCATACTGGCGAATCCCTATTTGGCGGATCTAATTAAATCGTTCGGGGGAGCGAGCAATGATAAAATTTTAATGTGGGTTTTAAAGTGGATTTTAATGTGTTTAGGCAGTGTCTCAATTACCCAAAAATGCTCCCTACTAAAGACGTTAGATAAATTTCAGCCGAGCGTCCAGATCAAAATGTCGGTAGTAAACAATCATCCCACAAAGCTTGCGCGTCTTTTAGAGGCTGAATGTCGGTAGCAAAACTGGAAAAAAATTCAGTTATTTTTAAATTCAGCAAATATTCCTGCGAACCTTAAGGAACTCAAATTGTTCAAATGGGACTAACGGAGTAAAATGGATCGTATTTAAATTTCTCATTTTTTGAAAGTGGCGAGTGCAAGACAGAAAAAAAAACCAACAAGTTGACCAAGAAATTGCCATCTTAATGCGGGTGATGCTGCCCGATGACCGGATTGAACTCGATCCATTGCAGGAGTTGAAAGGATTGGCTGAAACTGCGGGTGCGGTCGTAATGGATGGATTGGTACAACGCCGCGAAAAACCAGACGCCAAAACTTTCATCGGTAAAGGAAAAGTTGAAGAATTGCTGGAACTGGTGGAATTTCACGCGGCCGATGTGGTGCTGTTTGACAATGAACTCTCCCCCGGTCAGAATCGAAATTTAGAACAAGCCCTCAACGTCAAAGTATTGGACCGGACGGAATTGATTCTGGATATCTTCGCCACCCACGCACAAACCTACGAATCGAGGTTGGCCGTCGAGTTGGCTCAACTGGAATACTCCCTGCCCCGCCTGAAACGGATGTGGACTCACTTGTCTCGTTTGAAGATGGGGGTTGGGATGCGGGGGCCCGGTGAAAAACAATTGGAGACCGACCGCCGCTTGGTCGAAAAGAGAATCCACGACTTGAAAACCGAACTCAGAATCGTCGAAGGGCGGAAAGAACGCCAAGTTGCTTCCCGATTCGGTACCATGACGGTTTCCTTGGTAGGGTATACCAATGCGGGCAAGAGTACTTTGATGAATGCCCTGACCGATGCCCAGGTATTGGCCGAAGATAAATTGTTTGCCACTTTGGATACGCGTACGCGCCGCTGGCATTTGCCTCAATGGGGACCCATACTATTGAGCGATACCGTCGGTTTTATTAAGAACTTACCCCACAGTCTGGTCGCCAGTTTCAAAGCAACCCTTGAAGAGACGCGGCAAGCGGATTTGTTGTTGCATGTGGCGGACGCCAGCAGTCCCTACGTGATTGATCAAATTTTGGCAGTGTATCAAGTTCTGGAAGAATTGGGTATCGACGAAAAAGATGCCCTACTGCTGTTGAACAAAATTGATCAAGCCGATCCGATTCAACTGGAACAACTACGTCAGCGTTACCCCAACGCGGTACTGGTCAGCGCCGCACTTCGACAAGGCTTTGAAGATTTGCGGCAGGTTGTCAGCGATGCGTTAAGTCGCACGTTTTTGAATGTCGATATCGAAATGCCGATTTCCGACGGAAAATTGCTGGCCTATCTTTCCGATCGAGGCGACGTGATTTCCAAGGAATACTCGGAGCAGACGATCAAAGTGCATTGTCGTATGGCACAGAGCGAACTCGGTCGTATCGCGGCCAACAAGCAGGTCACGATCAATCCCCACGTTGAAA
>JBGTHU010000541.1:0-8156 GCA_041745975.1 Mariniblastus sp. | reverse complement strand
ATCTCATCGGTCACGGAATGATAACGAGGGGCGTCTTGCATCGTTTGGGGGGTCCCTTGCATGTGCATGGCACAAACAGCCGCTCCGGTTTGCACTACCACATCGATCATGGTGGGATCTCCCTCCAGTCCCGTCACATCGTTAATGATTTGGGCACCTGCATCGATCGCCGCACGTGCGACCACCGCTTTGGAGGTGTCAATCGAAATCGGGATGTTGACTTGGGGAACCAATCTCTCGATCACCGGGATCACTCGCCGTAGTTCGTCATCCACATCTACGGGCAGACTGTACGGCCGAGTGCTTTCTCCACCAATATCCAAAATGGCCGCTCCCTCGGACTCCAGTTGCAATGCATGTTGCACTGCCCGATCGACCTCAAAAAAATTTCCGCCATCGGAAAAGCTGTCCGGAGTCACATTGACGATGCCCATCACGGCGGGCCCGTTGTCAAAGTGTAAATTGCCTGACGGCAATTGCCAGATTCGCTGGTGCGGCAGAGCCAAGTGATTCCGATCGTTGTTTTTCATGGGCGTACAGAGGAAGTCGATATTTTGTAAAGGCGAGCGGTTGATCGGGCCCTAACGAGATTTTCCAGACCGCAAATGTGCTACGCCGGCGGTTGGTTTGGTCGTATCAGTGCAACGAAATGGTCATCGAATTGATTTGCAATACGCAACTGATTGGCGGACGTCAAACGCCCTGCTTCTGCTTCACCCCATTTCATACTGTCGAAGGGCCACATTTCTCTTTCAAACCGCAACTGCCGCAGTTGCCACCTGTGCCGCAGCCACTTGAACTCGTTCCACAATGGGGGCCGCAGCCGTTGATCAGCGAATCGGTGAACGACTTCAAGCGGACTTTCCTGGCATATTCACCTGCCAACTCTTCCGTGATGGACTCCGTTTCGGGTGATACATCTCCCAAAAAATAAAAATAAACCGATTCTCCGTCAAACAAATGCTCGACGTCAACCAATAAGCCTGGCAGACTTCGTTGCGTGATCAATTGCTGGCAACCGCGAAACGCTCGGTCTCGGTACCGCTCCAAGCGTCCGATGATCAAATCGTCCTCGATAGAAATCAATCTCAACAACTGTCCGGCCAAGGGCCAATTGGCCAGATCCTCAGTCGGAAGTTGCCTCATCACGACGCCGACTTCCAAGCCGCGAGAGGTACGACAGATCACTCGGCTGTCGTCAGGAAACGCCACGTAATCGACGGCATCAAAACGCCCCACATGCCCCATTAAGCCGACTTGTACTACATGCGAAATGCTCATCGTCTGTCCGTAATCTAATGGTGGGCGGTTTGCGATTGAATTTCAACCGGAGTAAATGATCGGCCGAATCGTTGCTGTTCGTACTGAGCAATTTTAGTTTCTTGCTTAAGGGTCAAGGCGATATGGTCCAACCCTTCTAAAAAACATTGGCGGCGGAAATCATCGATTTCAAACGTCGCCTCCAATCCGGCACCGTCGAAAACCCGCAACTGTCGCAGGTCGACCGTCAACTGGTAACCGGGCTGATTAGCGACATTTTGAAAGATTGTCTGGATCGTATCAGGCGGTAAAACTACCGGCAATACACCATTCTTGGAACAATTGTTGTAAAAAATATCGGCGAAGGATTCAGCAATCACGGTGCGAATCCCAAAGTCATCCAAGGCCCACACGGCATGCTCGCGACTCGATCCGTTGCCAAAGTTCTTTCTGGCAACAAGGATCGATGCACCTTGGAACTCGGATCGATTGAGTTCAAAATCAGGCCGGGGGTTTCCTTGCGAGTCGTATCGCCAGTCAAAAAATAGGAATTCACCAAAACCAGTTCTTTCAATTCGTTTCAAGAATTGCTTGGGAATGATTTGATCGGTATCAACATTCGAACGATCAATGGTGGCGACCAAACCACGATGTTGGACAAAGGCTTTCATTTGAAATTATCTCAGATGGATTGAGGGGAATAATTGAGGGGAGTAAAATGGGTTTGTGGATTTGTTTATACTTCAGTTGCTCTGCTTCGCGCCCCTGAAAGGTTACTTCCATTGCTGACCAAAATTTACCGTGGCGTGATCAATCGAGTTGTCGCACGTCAACAAAGTGGCCGGCAATCGCAGCCGCCGCTGCCATTTGCGGCGATACCAAGTGGGTTCGACCTCCTCGACCTTGGCGTCCTTCGAAGTTGCGGTTGCTGGTCGATGCACATCGCTCACCGGGTGCCAATTGATCTGGATTCATCCCCAAGCACATGCTGCATCCTGCTTCACGCCATTCAAATCCTGCCTCGCGAAAGATTCGATCCAACCCTTCTTGTTCGGCTTGTTGTTTCACGATACCACTTCCGGGCACAACCATCGCGCTGACACGATTGTGAATTTTTTTTCCTTTGACCCACCCTGCCGCAGCGCGAAGATCTTCGATACGCGAATTGGTGCAGGAGCCAATAAAGACCCGGTCGATCGATACATCGACCATTTTCATTCCGGGTGTCAAATCCATGTACTCTAGCGACGCGGCTGCCGATTTCTGTTCTGATTCGTCAACCAGATCACCGGGATGGGGAACGGTTTGGTCAACTGAAGTGACTTGTCCCGGATTGGTCCCCCAGGTGATCTGAGGAGCAATCTTGGCGGCTGAAAAAATCTCACTGCGGTCGTAAACGGCTGCGGGATCACTGACTAACTGTTGCCAGTTGGCCACAGCCGCCTCGAAATCAGCGGGAGCGAATTCACGCCCCCGCAAGTAGTCAAACGTAGTCTGGTCCGGCGCGATCATGCCAGCCCGAGCCCCCGCTTCGATCGACATGTTGCAAACCGTCATCCGCTCTTCCATTGTAAGTCGTCGGATTGCTTCGCCCGTGTATTCCAGCACGTATCCCGTGCCGCCAGCTGTTGTCAACCGTCCAATCAAATACAAGATTAAATCTTTCGCTGTCACTTGAGGGGCGAGTGTTCCATCGATTCGCAACTCGTACGTCTTGGGTCGGGATTGAAGCAGCGTTTGTGTCGCCATCACGTGTTCGACTTCGCTGGTACCAATCCCAAAGGCCAAGGATCCGAACGCCCCATGGGTGGCGGTATGAGAATCGCCGCAGACGATGGTCATACCCGGGTGAGTCAGTCCCAGTTCAGGGCCGATTACATGCACAATCCCCTGATTGATGCTATCCAGATCATACAGTCGTACTCCAAATAGTCTACAATTCGTTCGTAACGTTTCAATCTGTTGTCGTGAAATGAGATCGACGATCGGCAAGGATCGATCAGTCGTTGGTACATTGTGATCCTGGGTGGCAACGGTCAAATCCGGGCGCCGTAATTTGCGCCCGGCCAATCGCAAGCCCTCGAAGGCTTGGGGACTTGTGACTTCATGGACCAAATGCAAGTCGATATACAATATCGCTTGATGATTCGAATCTTCATGGACAACATGTTGTTGCCAAATTTTTTCGAACAAGGTTCGCGGAGCATGTTGCGAATGAGCCATCGATGAATTACAGCTTAAATTGTAGATGAAGGGGATGAAACAACGGGAAGGCAACTCACGGTTCAACTCGTGGGTTGATGTTCCTCCATGATGGAAATAACCCGCCAGCATTACCACAATATTAGATAACTGGCGGGAAATTAGCAAGCGTCGATGGCTGGCGATTTTTCTTCGGCGTAACTCGGGCGGAAATAGTTCGGAGCGAGTGACCAAATATCTTCAGTTTGGTCGGTTAGGAATTTTTGCCAAGCGAGCCGACCGACCGAAACAGCGTCTCCATACCAGCAACGTTCATCAGCCACCAAAGCGGCGTGGTTGTTCAAATAATCGGCACTGATTGCAATCCCTCCACCACTGATCACATCGGTGCTTGTTAATTGTTGAGCCCATTGCTGACGGCTGATTAGTTGAAAATCGCCTTGCCGCTGCAATTGCTTGTTTGATTGTGACGGATGGGATTGGGCGAATTGGTTCTTCGAATCCGACTTAACGATGCGATATTGAGCGGTCAAAAGTTGGCCGCGTTGGGCATTGATGGCGATCTTTAATGAATCGCGCATTTCGATGGATGTATCTTCAGAAAATCCATTAAGCCAATCCAAGGTTTGGTGAGCGATCACATCCAAACTGTCGACTGTCACAACGGGAATCTTAAGTGCATAGGCCATTGTTTTGGCGGCCACCACGGCGGCCCTTAATCCGGTGAAGGCGCCCGGCCCGGAGGTCAGCGAAATCAATTCAATTTGGTTCATTCTCAGTTGCTGGCTGGCCAACAATTGCTGCAACATGGGAAATAGCGTTACAGAAATGCCGGGAGTTTGTCTCAAGCGTTGTTTTCGAGTGGCAGTTTGACTGGAATCCCCGACTTGAACTGGTAGCTTTGGTTCGTGCAGGCTTGCCGAGGCCGCAGCAGCGGCGGATTCTTCGAGCTTGCTTGTTTTGCTATCAACGTGACACAACAACAGGTCGCCGTGAAAAATTGCCGCCGATAAAATGCGGTCAGAGGTCTCCATTGACAATTGAAGTTTAGTAATCGTTTTATTCATAAAAATGATGCCAGGCTCGTTTCGTGTTTACAGCATTAACAGATCAACAGGCTATTTCAATTAATTATTGATCCCTCGAAAAAACACGAACGCCAACGGAAAGAATATCAAAACGGGCAGCCACGCTGCAGTGGCGGGCTGCAACAGACTGTATTCACCCAGCGTGTGCGAACCGATGATGATCAAATAGTAGATCAGTATCAGCGAGAAGCACAAGCCAATCGAAAGGAATACATTTCGTTCGCTGCGGCGTATGATTAATGGAAGCCCCAACAACAACAAGGAAAAATCGAGCAATGGCTGCAGTAAACGAGTATGGATTCTGATTTGCGAGGTTCGCCCATACCAAGTCCGAGGTTGTTGTAGCCGCTGAATCAATTCGGAGGCCGATTCGTATTGGGTTAAACTATTTCCATAGGCAGCTTGATATCCGTCGTAATGACAAACAACAAAACACTCATCTCGCTTCAGCCAAGCGGTGTCACCCGGCCAATAGACGGTAAATTGATCATTGCGCATCGTCTTTAACTCGTAAGGCTTGGGCGGATAAGTTATGCGATATAGCCATAACCCCGACTCTCGATCTGCCGTGGCAGCAACTTGCATTGCTACTTGAGCTTCGATGTGAGATACCGACTGTTGCTGGGATGGATCAACTGCGGTCGGAAGTTGCAGGTTGGGATGGATAATCCTTTTCAGGCTCATTGAATACTCCGCCCCCCTGATCTTGATTCCCGAATCAAGATCATGATAAGTTCCAATTGTCAGCTGATCTTGATTGTTCCAGTTCTGGGCGGTGCGTACCAATTGGTCTCGAACGCTGGGGAGTAGCAGTTCACGGTTCGCAACCCCAATCGCAATCGCCACCAAGGAGAAGATCAATAGTGGTCGAACGATTCGAGATCTACTGATTCCTACAGCTTCCAACGCAGTGAATTCTCGGCGACGCTGCATCAAGCTGATAGCAAAAATCGCGGCTAGCAACGACATCACTGCCGACATCTTGTCGTACATCTCGGCCACGCGAGGCCCGTAGAATTCTAGGGCCAAACCAGCAACTCCTTCGTTTTTTCGAATCGTCAACATTTCGTCTAAATTCGAAAACAGATGGATTACCACAAACAAACCAGCGAAACTGAGAAAACAGACGAAAAAGGTTTTAATGAAGAGAAAAGAAAGATAACGGTCAATGAGGGTCATTTGAAAATGATAAAAAAAATTCCAATGCGTTCAGACAGCCTCTAAGCGATCAGTTTAGCCAACTCGGTAGCTAAAGAAAACAGCAATCTGGATACTTAAGCACCCGTTCAAAGGTTTGTTTACATAATTATCGGAAGTAGATTTTACATTAGTCGATTGTAAACGCTACTGAGAAAGCATGAGCCAAAAGTGTTGAATTTGCAAAGTCCGTGGGTAGCGAAAGAACCAAAATTAGAAATTGTGATGAAAGTAAATTGGTGTGCCGCCCCTGCCGGTTTATCCGGCAGGACGGAAAGTTTTGTAGTTAGCGAGAGCTATAAACTGAGTTCTGCGGCCCCCCCCTGCCGGTTTATCCGGCAGGACGGGAAGTTTTGGATGCACTAGTCGCGGTCGGTTGCATCCCATATGCCCACAAAACTTCCGTCCCGGCCAGACAAGCTGGACGGGGACGGCACGAGATTTCTTCGGGTCACCCCTTTTTAACCTTAAAACTTTAGCTCCGGCCAGACAAGCTGGCCAGGGGCTGTTTGTAAACTTCAAAAGTTGAATTTTTCTGAGTTGACCGGGATTTCTCTAAGACGTTTAATCTCAGTTTTTTTATGCGAGAATACTTACTGTTTCACCTCGGAGATGCGAGCGACTAAATCAGCTCGCTGATGACTTTTCCACTATTGGCGATCTTCATCGGTCGACCGTTGTTGCTGGTGAAGGTCGTTTCCAGAGATATCCCCATCGCTCGGCAGACCGTCGCCATCAAATCTTCTGATGTGTAAGACGTACCAACCACCTGGGTTCCATCTTCATTAGTCTGTCCGACAGCGATACCAGGTTTCATACCAGCGCCACCAACCATCACGCTCCAACCGCGAGCCCAATGGTCGCGGCCGGCGTTGCCATTGATCGAGGGAGTTCTGCCAAACTCACCCATACAGATCACGGCGGTATCGTCCAATCGTCCCCGTTGATACAAGTCCTCCAGCAAGGCACTCAGGCCACGATCGAGTTCCGGAAGTTTATTGTTCTCTAACGTCGGGAAGATGTTTTGATGGTTGTCCCAACCACCGTTGCCGACTTCGACGAAGGGAACTCCCGCCTCGACTAATCGCCGGGCCAGCAGGCAACCGCGTCCAAAATTACTGTTCGCTCCGTAACGTTCCCGGACTTCCGTCGGCTCCTCGGTCACTCGAAAAGCAGCCATTTGATCCGACGACATCAGTCGCAGCGTTTTGTCGATGACCTTGGCATGTTCAGCGGCACCTAAGCCTCGGTTTTGAGAAATAAATTGGTTTTCCATCGCTTTCAAGGCCTCGACGCGACGGGTCATTTGATCGGGACGCAGGCCCATATCTAAATTGCGGATCTGACCATTGGAGTTGACCGCGAAAGGAGCCCAGGCCATCCCCAAAAATCCGGGGCCCTCGCTGTTACCCGATACCGCTACGAAAGGAGGAATTTCCAGATGGGGTCGAGTCGAACTCAGTTGATGCGAGATGACCGAACCGTAACTGGGATGAGTGATATTAGGATTGGGAACATAGCCCGTTCGCATGTAGTAACTCCCCCGAGTATGGTCGGCCTCGCGAGTACTCATGTTTCTTACGATCGATACTTTGTCCATGTGGTTGGCCAGCATCGGCAAGTGTTCGCAAATTTGAAAATCGCCGTTGGTGGCAATCGGTCGGAATGGGCCTCCAGTATTGGCACCTGGTTTGAGATCCCACATGTCAATCGTCGCCGGCCCCCCACCCAACCAAATCAGAATGGCAGATTTTTGGTTGCGGCGCAACGTTTCCGCTTGAGATCGCAAGGAGTGACCAAACGCCAGAGCCGCCGAAGCGACTGCGGATGAGCCCATGAGATGTTGGACAAAATGACGTCGATTCATGCCAGTTGGTGTTGTAAAATTCATTTGATTACCTCGTGGGTTAGTGATTAAAAATAAACTCGTTGGTGTTCAAGATCACCCACCACAAATCGGCCAACCCAGCGACTGGATTGTTCGGTTGAGCGGAAATTAACAAACGGGCCAGACGCTGTTCGTTTCGATTCGGTTTTCGACTGAGACCCGCCAAAAATAATCGTTCGATCTTTTTTTGCTCGCTGATTGACGAATAAGCCAATTGATACAACATCGATCCCTCGTCGGTACTGATCGCATTGCGAACCATGGCCCCATTAAACATCATCAAGACCTGAGTAATCGTGCCGTTGAAGCTGGTCGCTTCCTGTCCCTCATCATTTCCAAAAGCTTGACTGAATTGTTGTAACCATTCATTTTTGATTCGTTCGCGTTGGGCATAGGTGCCGGACGGTTTGGCATCGGTGGCCACCAACAGCGACTCGTACAGTTGTTCTGCCTCCATTTGACGAATGTAAAAATGGGAGAACTTCGGTGATTCCCCCAATTGAGGATCGTCCGCCTGATTG
>JBGTHU010000540.1:0-7767 GCA_041745975.1 Mariniblastus sp. | reverse complement strand
TTAATTGCTTACGATTAGTGGTGAATCCAGGGCTCAACCGAGCTCGTCTCGGCTGAGCTTAGGATTAATCAGCATGTTGCGGTTGATAAACCATCGGTCCCGAATGTGACTTCGAATCTGGAATCGAATCACGATCCGAATTGCGAAGCACACCAAGCCGAGATAACTCAGAATTAAGTTTGGCATGCTCCGACTTGTCAGTCGAAACGATTAGCCAATTTTGTTTATCCTCCGCGTAGAGATCGATCATTGCCACGCCAATCTCTCCAATTTGGTTCGTATAACGGTTAGCCAAAAAGTTGACGGGTGATTATCAAGCGTATCTTGAATTTCACAAGTTCGATCGATTTATTCATTCGGTTATTCCGGTTCAGTTTTTGAAAAAAAATGATTCCGCAATTTCGCTCTTGCGATACTCAAACTTGATTTTGCGCTTCCTACGCGAATCCCCATTCGTTCTGCGATCTGGCATTGGCTCATGTTTTCCCAAACATACAAAAGCAAAACCTGACGTTGGGTTTGGGGGAGCTTGTTGATAAACTCCCAAACCCGCGATAGCTGTTCCCGTTGATCAACGATCTCTCCTGGAGTCATGGAATGTCGCGGCGAGTTTCTAAATCGGCCTGCGACTCACATACCACTCGTTTTGACTCACGTCGCCAACGCTCCGTGCAAATTATCATGGATGAACAGAAGCCGCATAAGTCAAAGTAAATTCCCCCAAAAACAGGCAGAAGATTCAAAATCGCTGGGAAGCAATTGGAATTTCCCCAAAAAATTAAGCGATACCAAGAATTTTGTCAGATTGGTAGTCGTTGACTCTTATGAAACCGCAACAACAGACGGTACCGCTTGTAAACCCTTTCCTGGTCAACCGCAACCTGCAGGCGTGAATTACCCCACATTCGAATTTTTAGATAAATAGGTACTTTCAGGCTGTGATTGAAAAGGTAAAAAAACCATAATTACCGTGAAGGAATGGTTTCCGGTGAGCATCAAACACGGTGAGATCCAACGGTTGTCGATTGGAACTCGAATTGAATAACACCGTTCTAAAGGGTAACCAAAATGAACAAAATAAGAATTGCTGCGATGCTGGTATTTTTGTGTGTGGTTGGAATCGGTTTGGTGATGAGTACAAGCTTCGCGAATACAAGTCATCTCGAAATTGATTCGAAGGTTTGTATGTGTGGAAGCTGTTGTGCTGATGGCGGATGTTGTTGCGAAGCGGGAGTTTGCAATTGCGAAGCGTGCCAATGCGATTGCTGTTCCGATGGGGCCAGGGGATGCTCAACTGACAGTGGTAACGACCAAGCAGCTGCTTCGGCTGGATTAGCGAAGACTCAATTGAGCCAAGGATGTTGTCTTAAATAAGTCGGGCGACTTGTTTTGGGCTGCCTACTGATTTTTGTCACGAGCGAACGATTTACCGTTCGCTCGTGCCGGATTTTGATCCTGTAACTTCATTCAGCAAGTAGAGCGATAAATTTGCTGGCTCCATTAACATCGCCGCAGAAAATTGAGATGGCTTGGCGATCGGGATTCAATTTCGAAACATTCCGATGGGTTTTGCACTGTTCAAAAAGCTGTCGAAAATTATAAGATACCCTCATTTGCGGGAAGGAATTCGAATCCCTATGCATCCAACAAGTTAAGGCAGATTTCCGCGTGTGTTTGCGGTCGCACGATCATGGGAGGTCTGATGTCAGGCAACGAAGAGTCAATTGAAAGTAAAATTCTCAGCCGTGCTGCGGCCGGTGACCGCGATGCGCAGCGGCAGATCTATGAGCGATTTAGCGGGCGAGTCTATCGAACGGTTTTCCGGATCGTTGGTGAATCCGATGCTGCGGATGTGATGCAAGATGCTTTTTTGCATCTATTCCAGCGATTGTCTTCATTTCGTTTCGAATCAGCGTTTACGACTTGGTTACATCGTCTGGTTGTTAATGAATCGCTTCAACACCTACGAAGACGTGGGCGGCGGACAATCATGACTCAACCGCTGACGGAGCAGGAAGTCGCTGCTGATGATACAACATCTCATGCGGATGAATTGACCGAAATTTTGAGTCAGGCAATGGAACGAATCGAACCTCAGTTGCGTTTGATTTTCCAATTAAAAGAAGTTGACGATCTGACTTATGCACAGATCGGTGAGATTATAGGAATACCGGAGGGCACCGTTGGCTCGCGGTTAAATCGAGCGCGTAGGGAGTTGCGCGACCAGTTGATGAAACTCGGATGGGAGCCATAATCATGCCTTTACATTGTAGATTCGTTCGGGAACAACTCTCCGCTTACATGGACGGAGAGCAGCCTGTTGACAAAGCGTATGAGATCGAGCAACACCTAGACAGTTGCCAAGCATGTTCGCATGAACTGATGCAATTTAGGCAGCTTGGAAAATTTGCTCGTGGTTGTATCGAATTTACATGCCAACCGCCTACGTGGGAAATGTTTTCTCAGAAATTGAGTAGTGATTCGGTGGCAACCAATTATACAAATACAAATAGGTTACCCCGAGACCGAAAATGGATACTGTTTCCAGCGGGTAGCGGAAGAAAAATCGCCGCAACATTGGTTGTACTTGCAGCAACTTTGTTACTGTTTTTTAGTCTTATGATCCATAACCAAGAAGATCAGTCTGCGATAAACCAAGCTTCCATTGTGTCTGTTGACCTGCATTCGCTGCTTGAGATGTTCCCCGACAACGCGGCGACTGCAATCAACTCACTCATAGAGCAGTTTGCTTTAACAGAAGTTACGTTAACGGAAGCAGATTTCAGCTTTGGATACCCAACTTATGTTGGCATCGCTTCGAAGAAGCGAAGTTTGCCCGGCGATGCAAAGGTCACTTTAACCAAAATGTTTCCGGTTACATCGTGCGAATGTGCCGAAGGTAAATGCACCTGTCCAACAGACGGATGTCATTGCATTGCCTGTATTTGTGAACGCCCCGATGGTTCAACCTATCTTGTATTTGAGCAATGTAAGTCTCAAACGGTCCGGTTTGAAGATTTCTCAGAAGAACTGGTAATACGCGATGGTCGTGAATTCCGACAACTGAATGTCGATGGAATGCGTGCTGTCTCCATTGATCGACCTACTGGTCGTTTGACCGTGGTTGGATTGCGCAGCGATGAAGAGGTAGCAACGTTTCTTGCTGGGCTTTGATCGTGGATGTGGAGAACGTTAAAATCGAAAATTACCAAAAACTGGCCGAGCCAGGCATGGTATGTTGCAGAGGCTGGATCATTCTGAGGTTTTTGCGAGAGATGCTTGTGTAGCGTTCACTTTGATTTTCGGTAACTCCGAAGGAAGAGAAAAAAGGCTTGAATCACAATTGGACGTCATCACTAGTGATTTCCAAATCTTCTAGGCTGCCGCGAATATCGGTACCGCTCCTACCGCAGCAGTCAGCAAAATCGAATTCGAGCCTCGCTCTCCCTTACGATCCGAGAACGACTACGGAATATCAACTTGGATCGTTTCAGCAAACAAAAATCAATCGGTTGATGTTTCGACTCCCCAACCGCCCCCGCCTGGAGTTTCGATCCTCAATCGGTCGCCTGGATTAAGTTTTAATTGGCAGCGACTGGGTAGTTCGATTTCTTGATCATTGGACAACACTAAATTCCGGCCTGCAGCGCCGGGTTCTCCGCCAGCCATGCCAAACGGTGGTCGATTGCGGCGACTGGTCAGCAGAGTCACTTCCATAGGCGCGGTAAATTCGACTTCTCGTATCATTCCCGCTCCTCCACGGTGCTGTCCTCTGCCACCACTTCCGCAGCGTATTGCCAAGGTTTTAAGAATAACAGGATATCGGGTCTCAAGAATCTCAGGGTCAGTCAAACGCGTGTTGGTCATGTGAGTATGAACCGCATCGGCTCCGTTGGATTGGGAAGTCGCACCCGATCCCCCTCCTAGCGTCTCGTAGTAGCCGAATTTTTCATTCCCCATCAACCAGTTATTCATCGTCCCTTGACTGGCCGCTGCGACCTGCAAACCGCCCAACAAGCAATCGACAATCCGCTGTGAAGTTTCCACATTGCCGCCGACGATCGCCGGGCTGTCAGATCGATTGGGGGCGGGTTTGGGATTTAGAAAACAATCTTCCGGTAGCATCAGTGTTACTGGTTCGATAATCCCCTCGTTCAAAGGAATTTCTTGATCAATCAACAAACGCATGACGTACATCACAGCAGCGGAAACAATGGCTCGATTGGCATTCAAGTTATCGGGCAATACACCGTCGGTTCCACTGAAGTCGATGGTCAATTGATCGTGCTGTTTGGACAGGAGGACACGAATCGTGGCTCCATTGTCCATGCTATCGGAAAACGAAAAATCACCATTGGGCAGATCGATTAATGCCTTTCTTGCTTTTTGCGCGGCAGCTTGTTGGATGTATTGCATATTCGCCGCCACGACAGCAAACGAATAACGATGTACTAAGTCAACCAGCAACCGAGCACCCGCTTGATTGGCCGCCATCTGAGCCCGAATATCGGCGATGTTTTCCTGCGGGGATCGCGATGGGTAAGGGGCCTCGGTCAGCAGTCGCCGCAATTGGTCGAACCGATCTTCCATTGAATCCGAATGCATTCCAGATGGCGCGCAAGCGTCATATTGTCGAGCGCCTCGGATCAGGTGAAAATTCTGGATCAGCACACCTTCTTGTCCCAACGACGTGGCAGCGGCAGGCATCGATCCAGGCGTCATGCCTCCAATTTCCGCATGATGGGAACGGCTGGCCACCCAAAACATCAATTCGCATGACGGGTTACCTGCTTCCATCGCTGGAGCGACGAATGCTTTGGCCGCCATAGCCAAATGGTTTGCGGAATGGATCTTGGAATGGCCCACCGTGTTCGTACCGAAAACCGGCGTCACTACGGTGACGTCAGGCAGATGCGAACCGCCGGCATAGGGGTCATTGGTAACGAAAACATCGCCGGGAACGACTGACTTATTTTCAGCGATCACACCTCGCACCGTTTCGCTCATCGCCCCCAAGTGGACGGGAATATGCGGTGCATTGACGACCAGGTCTCCTGCTTTGGTGAAAATAGCACAACTAAAATCCAACCGCTCCTTCACATTGACACTGGTCGAAGTCTTCTGCAAGATGTTCCCCATTTGCTGAGCAATCATCGCAAAATGACTGTTGAATATCTCCAGTTTAACCGGATCAAGCGGTACCTTTCCGTCCCCCGGCGTGGGCAAGTCGGCAGGATCACTCTGCGGGAACTTCGACTGATTCGTTTCGAGCAATATAATATGTCGATCAAGAACCTTGCCACACCAACCCGCGTCGATAAAAGTCGTCGAGTGACGATCTGCAACGATCGCAGGCCCGTCGATCAAATCTCCAGTTTGCAAACTGGATCGCTGCCAGCGCGGGATCGACTGCATTAAATCACTGTCGCCGGAAATTCGGTTTTCGCTTGGGGTGGCGGCGTTTGAGATATCGCGAGTAGCGGCTTTGTTGGTTGTATTCGTGATGGCATCTGGCGAATCGGTAGAGGTTGTTTGATTGGGTTTCGACGCAACCTCCATCTCAATTGTTGGCAGGCCACTTCCGACTTCTCGTACTTCGATTCTGGCGGCTTGAATCTCGGCTGACATACGAGGCAAATATCCGAATTGCTGTTGATGCATTCGGAAAAATTCTTGCAGGCAGTCCGTTAGCATTACTCGTTCCCGATCCGCCTGTCCGGTTAACATATTCAAACGGGTTTTCGGATCTTTCGGCGGAACCGAGATCGTATCTTCCAATTGGAGATCCAATCGATCAAACGAAACATTCAATGTGGTATCGGAACCGCGAAAACGAATGTCTAATTGATAGCTAACGGAGACAGTTCCCTTTTGAAAGCCATCGGATTGCAGATCCAACAGCGATTGGTTAAGCAAGCGGGGAAAGACCTCTCTCCTGAGTTTTTGATCGACTTCCGTCAGCGAATCAACCGGAATATCTCCATTCGGATCTAAGTTCGGCAGTTCGAGTTCCACGGTTTGGACGGCATGGGACGCTTGTTCCGCCAAGCGAATCCCGACGGCACTGAGAATCGACGCATGAGAGTGGTCAATGATCTGCTTGATACCCAGTTTTTCTGCCACACCACAGCAATGCTGGGAGCCGGCTCCTCCAAAAGAAACCAACGTATAATCGCTGGGATCGACCCCTTGGTTGACTGAAACGGTGGCGATCGCGGCGGCCATATTTTGGTTAGCGATTTCCAGAAATCCCTCTGCCAACTGTCGCTCGTTCATGATAAAACCGGCGGTGGCCAAGGTTTCGGACATTTTTCTTAACTTTCGTTGAACCGCGTTTTGGTCCATTTGAAAGGGGAACAATCCGGTATCCAACCGCCCCAAAAAAAGGTTAATATCAGTAACGGCCAATGGGCCGCCGCGACCATAACAGGCAGGGCCCGGATCGGCTCCGGCGCTTTGCGGTCCGACTCGCAGTCGAGTCCCATCGAACCAGCAAACCGACCCACCTCCGGCGGCGACTGTTTCGACATCCATCATGGGCGTCATGATTCGTACCCCGGCCTTTTTGGTTTCAAAGCTGCGGTTATATTCGCCATCAAAGCGACTCACGTCCGTACTGGTTCCTCCCATGTCAAATCCGATGACACGAGGAAAACCGCATTGGCGACCGACCCCGGCTGCGCCCACAACCCCACCGGCCGGACCGGACAGGACGGAATCCTTACCAGAAAAACGTTGCCGAGTCACCAAGCCACCGGCGGACGTCATTAATCTTAAGCGACTTTGTTTCCCCAAACAATCTTGCACTTGATTGAGGTAATCGGCAATCACCGGATCGAGATAGGCATCCAGAACCGTCGTCTCGGATCGCGGAATGATCTTAATCAACGGAGCCACGTCTGAGGATAGGCGGATCGAGCGGAACCCGATTTCGTTGGCCAGGCGACCGACCGTTTGTTCGTGGTGGGGATATCGATAACTGAACATCAAGCATACGGCCAATGATTCAATTCCCTCCGCTTTCAGGCCTTGCAATTGCTCTTTCAATTTTCTCTCATCCGGATGCTTGAACACGGTACCATCAGCCATCACACGTTCTTCGATTTCGATCGTGCGATCAAATAATGGCAGTCCTTTTTCGATGTTCAGGGCAAACAATTCAGGTCGAGCTTGGTCTCCGATCAACAGCAAGTCACGCAGACCATGGCTGGTGATCAAAGCTGTCTTGGCACCCGTTCGAGTCAGCAGTGCATTGGTTCCGCGCGTTGTCCCCAAATCGACAAGACAGGCAGGAAGGGAATGGTGAATGGGAATTTGCCGCAACAAATGAATCGCCAACACGGGGGCTGGCAAGTCGGGAACCAACTCAAACCGAACCGGTTGATCTTGATTACCGGCCCAATCAAATCTCGATTCACGGACGTTTTTTGCCGGGGAGCCATCTTGGGAAACCGCGGATTCAAAACGGGAGGTAGCGTGAGGAAGAGAAGAACAATCGACACCCTGCCTCGGATCCCACTTTAATCGAAACACTCCGATCGAACGATCGCTCAACGGTCGCGCTGTTAATTCAGTCTGCAGTGCGTGTGGAAATCCAGCCAAATTTTCAGAGGCGATCGCATTGACCGAAGTGCTCGAATCGGCCGAGGCGCTTGCAAGCAACGAAGTGAGTTTCCGCGCGAGCGACTTCTGAGCCGGAACAGCGTGTACTACCGCGTGCCAACCTCGTGTACAGGGATCAGCCGGGGCAGCCCTGCTTCGATTTCG
>JBGTHU010000539.1:0-3103 GCA_041745975.1 Mariniblastus sp. | reverse complement strand
ATAATTGCTTCTCGAAAATTGGTTGGTCGAATCGAAATCAAACTTCGCATCAAACACCAGGACAAAAAAGCATTGGCGGGGCAACAATAGATGCCATCAAGATCTCGCAATACCGCCCGCACCATCGCTTCGTTGGATCTTAGCTGCTCCAATTCAGATCTGGCCGTAGATACTCCGACCAAGTAATGCTTTAGTAAAAATTCGATTGCTTCAAGCTGTCGCGCAAAATCCATTTTAACCTCAGAATTTTCATTTGAATTTAGGGGAGCAAAGAATTCTTGGGGCGATAAATGGTTCAATTGAACAATAAGTTCCGAATCATATTCCTATGAAAATCCAGGGGCTGCGCGACTGGCCAGAATGCAGTAAGAAATTGAGTCGTTAAATGAATGATCGCCTCAAGCAAGCCCGGCCTTCGAGTGTTGTCACTCGATTTCCGTTAATTTATTAATCACATCTTGTTTGATTTTAATCGCGAAGTCTAGCCCGAAAACTTTGTGGTTTTTATTTTTTTTAAGAATAAAAATGTAGGGCAGCCAGGCTGCCCCAAAGTGATTATTGTGGCATCAATGGCTCCTTTTTTTTGTCAGCAAAAAAATAAAATTCGTAATACGTTCAGAAAATTTTAGAAATTTGGGTGAAGCTAGCGATGTTGCTCCCATGTTGCTCCTTTCCGCAATTCAACAAAACGTCAAATTCGATGATCAGGGTGAATCCCTCTGGTATCCCAACATGCTCCTAGAGGCTATCTGAAGAAAGGGGACTGGGCTTTTGGAAGCGAGCGAGCGATTGATCAAGGTAGTTGGTCTCGCCGGAGAAGGTCAGACCGCTTTTTCAGATAGCTTCTAGGTGCTGATCGGCGAGTGTGTTAGAATCGGGAATTCATCAGAATGGCCAGCCGCAGTCGAATGTTTCAATGGCGCGGTTCAAATGGCACCGTTTCATTAAAAGTTTGTAGCTGCGATTTAAGAAATGAATATTAACGTCCCGAAATCGGTCGAGTGGAACGGTGATGGCTTTGGCTGTCTGAAATTAATTGACCAAACATTACTTCCCGGTGACCTGAGTTTCGTCGAATGTTCCGATGTGGAATCGGTATATGAGGCCATCCAAAAACTGAAAGTCCGAGGGGCGCCGGCGATCGGTATCGCGGCCGCTTATGGGGTGCTGGTTGGCTTGCAGACTGTGGATGATGAAGCAGCCGATCAAGACCAGTGGAAACGGCGGTTCGATCAAGTCTGCGATTATCTGGCCGCTTCTCGTCCCACAGCGGTGAATCTGTTTTGGGCTATCGATCGGATGAAGTCCCGCTTTACCGCGGTTCAACATCTGGCAATCCCCCAAGCCCGACAGGCATTACTGGAGGAGGCGCATTTAATTCGAGCGGAAGATCAAGCGATGTGTCACGCAATCGGTAAACATGGAGCAGAACTGCTGGGGTCCGTTTCCGCGGTCTTGACGCATTGCAATACCGGTGGCTTGGCGACTGCCGAATATGGGACGGCTTTGTCGGTACTGTTCACCGCTCAAGACATGGGAAAGGAATTGCATGTCTACGTGGATGAAACCCGCCCGCTGTTGCAAGGGGCACGGTTAACGACGTGGGAGTTAATGCAGCGAGCGATCCCACACACCTTGATTTGTGACTCGATGGCAGCCCACGTGATGCGTGCTGGAAAAGTGCAAGCGGTAATCACGGGAGCGGACCGCATCACGGCCAATGGAGATACTGCCAACAAAATCGGTACTTATTCATTGGCGGTCTTGGCCCGAGCCCATCAAATCCCGTTTTATGTGGCGGCCCCCAGCAGTACATTTGACTTGTCACTGACCGATGGCAATCAGATCCCGATTGAGGAAAGATCCGCTGAAGAAATCACGGAGGCATTTGGCAAGCGAACCGCTCCCTTGGGCGTGCAGGTCTACAATCCAGCTTTCGACGTCACTCCGGCTGATCTAATTACGGCCATCATCACTGAAAAAGGGATAATCCAACCGGTTGACCAGACCAACGTACGCCAACAACTCGGTCACGATTAAGGCGCGGGCTTTCAGGGTACAATGATGTGGGTTAGACTTACGTTAACTGTTCACCGACTCACCCCGCGTTAAAGGATTTGCTATGAATGATTCGCCATCAGTTTCCGCAGTACAACCACTACCAACATCCCCTCGACAGTCCGCGACCGAAAAGGATCTCCAACGGATTGACGCGTTTTGGCGTGCGGCCAACTACCTTTCCGTGGGGCAGATTTATCTCTATGACAATCCGCTGCTGAAAACTCCACTGACTCGCGATCATATCAAGCCGCGCCTGTTGGGACATTGGGGCACATCTCCCGGATTGAATTTAATTTATGCTCATTTGAATCGGGTCATCAAGCGAGATGACTTGAATATGATTTTTATAACTGGCCCGGGGCATGGAGGGCCTTCGCTGGTAGCGATGGCGTATCTGGAAGGTACCTACAGTGAAGTCTATTCAGGCGTTGGACAAGACGAACTTGGACTGAAGAAACTGTTCAAGCAATTTAGCTTTCCCGGAGGCATCCCCAGCCATGTGGCTCCCGAAGTTCCCGGATCGATCCATGAAGGAGGGGAACTGGGGTATGCGTTGTCGCATGCATTTGGGGCCGTTTTTGATAATCCCGATTTGATCGCGGCGTGTGTGATTGGTGATGGCGAAGCGGAAACCGGGCCGCTGGCCACTGCCTGGCATGGGAACAAGTTTCTCAACCCTTGTCGAGACGGTTGCGTGCTGCCGATTTTGCACTTAAACGGATACAAAATCGCCAATCCCACGTTGCTGGCACGCATGCCTCATACCGAATTAGTCAAGCTATTAGAAGGCTATGGATATCAGCCTTATTTCGTCGAGGGCAGCGATCCGATGGAGGTGCACCAGGCGCTGGCCGAAGTCTTGGACTCTGTCGTCGATCAAATTACCTCAATCTGGCAAGCGGCACGCGCCAAGCCAGCCTCTGAAGCCAAACGACCCATTTGGCCAATGATCGTGCTGCGTACCCCCAAAGGCTGGACGGGTCCTAAAGAGGTCGACGGTCTCAAAACCGAAGGATCGTGGCGCTCGCATCAGGTGCCGCTC
>JBGTHU010000538.1:0-3767 GCA_041745975.1 Mariniblastus sp. | reverse complement strand
TTGGCATTTTCTGGGTGTGGTTTGGACAGTGATGCTGGTCACTTTTTACGTGTTGGGGTAGACTTTCAATCCTTATTTTAAGGAGTTTTAGTGATGCAATACTTTATGGTCAACACTCGTCTTTTTTACTGGTGGGGTGCATTACTTGTTCCTTTAATTGTGATCGGCAATGGCTATTTATTGTCGACGATCAAGAACCATCAAACTCACCACTCAGCTGAAAGTCATCGGGTCACCGATTCTTCGGGAACTCAAGGATTTGCTCAACAAGCTTCTCAACAAACTAAATCAGACGATGCGGATCGGATTGAACGATTGAGCAAGTATTTGACGGGAACACGGTGGACAGGTCAATTCACAATAGTTGGCAATGATGCCAAACCGCCAGCCCCGGAAGAATATGAAATTATGGAAGCCATCAAGTCGGAAGAGGGTGATAATTGGAACTTGGTGGTTCGAATCAAATATGGAAAAAAAGATGTGACTCTGCCATTGCCTCCGTTGGAAATCAAATGGGCAGGTGAGACACCAGTGATTACGGTCGATCGGTTGACGATTCCTACGATGGGTACTTTTGATGCCAGGGTGCTTATTCGGCGTGGACAGTATGCAGGCACTTGGGCTCACGATGACGTGGGCGGTCACTTGTTCGGCACCATCGATAAAATTGAAAATGGCGGCGAGCAGGTTGGTGAAAAGCAGGGTGGCGGAGAGCAGGATGACGCTGATAAAGCATCGACCGACAATATCGATTCGACTCTGCAGGAATTAAATCAGCAACCAATCAGTTAGCGTTTTTGGGTGCTAGACTCATCGAGAATATTGGCCAGAATCGAGGATCGATTTGTAGGGAGAAGGATTATCCCCATGAGGAGATGGGAAAACGAATTAGGGGAACTCGGGGCGCTAGGGAAGCCTCTGCGACGATTGGCAGGAGTAACAATCTCCCAATTGAATCGAATTATTTTTCCTCCTTCCTGTTTGGGTTGTGGGGTAGACTTAGTCGAGCCCGACTGGTTGGCGAAAACTCACGATATTGAGTTTCGTGACCAGGAAATCGATGATAGGGCTTCGTCAGGATCGTTCAACCAATATTGGTTTCAAAATTGGCAATCAGCCAATTGGTGTGATGATTGCTGGAAGCAGGTTGCTGGCAGAACGGTACAGCGTTGCCGACGTTGCGGTGCTCTGTTATTTCGTGCGAATCCTCTGAGAGGATCATGTCAACTTTGCCATGGCGAGAAATTTCACTTCGACCAAGCATTTGCCGTCAGCAGTTACCATGGGCTATTTCGTGAGTTGGTAACTCGAATGAAAAACCAAAAAGATGATCATTTAGCGATTCATTTGGGTAATTTTTTGGGAAGCGAACTTTGCCTTCAGGGCTGGCTGGAGTTCGATTTGATTCTGCCTGTCCCCCAACCATGGCTGCGGCGATTTAAGCGTGGGTTCCAGGCGACCGAAATCTTGGCCGACCGAGTCGCGCATTTGACAGGCATCCCCCAGTGTTCCAAGTCGATTCGAGCGACTCGCAATACGGCCAAGCAAGGAACGTTATCAGTTACCGCTCGTCAAACTAACGTGAGAAACGCCTTTGGTCTTTACTCCGCATCAGTGATTTCCCGAATCCGAGGAAAGAAAATTTTGGTAGTTGATGACGTGATGACGACCGGAGCGACGCTCAGTGAGATTGCACGGATGTTGAAACGCCAACAAGCATCCGCGGTATCGGTGGCAGTGGTTGCTCGCGGCGGTGGAAACTTATAGAGGCTTGGCATGAAATAATTGCCAACACACAAATCCTGATAAAGGTCAAAAGCTTCTGTCGTGCTTAAGGCCAAACTCTATTTGGAGGTGGAGCGGGCGCGCGACGTAGGAGGGGACGCGGGACGATAGTGTTAGTGGTGAATCCCGCAAGAACAAGGATGTTTGTCAGCGACAAGGCGTTAGCTTTCGGCACGTGTGTTGAGTTTTTCCCGACAAAACGTTCACGAGCGCCTTGCCGCTCAGCCCCTGTTTCCTTATCCTTACGGCATTCGAGGTATACTCGGCGGGGAGCCTTCATCTCAATGGAGGGTAGTTAGCATGAACGGGCCCAATCGAGCTTGGTCGGTTGAGCCAAGGATTCACCACTCAAACACACTTCAACCAACCCCCCAATTTTGTAAAGCAATAAATATCCTTTGAAGGATATGAAACTTTTCAGGCCAGAATGGGGTAAGAACCGAAGCCGAAGTTTTTGGTAACCATTAGCCGTCATGGCGCTAAAAAGAAATGTCTAACGAACCTCTCTTATTATGAATAAAACGGACGCCATCTCTCCAGTAGGAGAGGATCAGCGAATTGTGGCTATCGATGTGTTGAGAGGCTTCGCATTATTGGGAATCTTAATTCTAAACATACAGACATTCGCGCTTCCGGCCGCCGCTTTTATGAACCCGACCGCGTTTGGTGATTTGTCGGGAGCTAACTATATCACTTGGTGGATCTCCCATGTCTTTTGTGACCAGAAATTCATGACTATCTTTTCCGTACTTTTTGGAGCGGGAATTGTGATGATGACCCAGCGCAGCGAGAAAGTAGCTGGCGGTTCGGCGGCGATTCACTACCGCCGTATGGGTTGGTTGATTCTTTTTGGAATATTGCATGCTCACTTACTGTGGTATGGCGATATCCTCTATAGCTATGGAATGTGTGGTCTGTTGATTTGGTTGGCCCGAAAATGGTCACCCCCCGTTTTGTTGTGGTTGGGGCTGTTGCTGATCTGCATTGGATTTAGCATCAATTGCTTGACGGGTTGGTCGATGAATTACTGGCCGGATGAGGTGATGGCGGAGTTCAATCAAGAGTGGCAGCCGACCGATGAAATGCTACAAGCAGAGATCGCTGCCTATCGGGGCTCGTGGTTGGATCAAGCTCCCTATCGATCCTCTGCTGCATTGGGGTTCCAAACTTTAATTTTCATGGTTTGGTTTTTCTGGAGGATTGCAGGATTGATGCTGATCGGCATGGCACTGTATAAATGGTCCTATTTCTCTGGTGGTTGGTCAAAAGCCCGCTATTTATTGCTTGCCATCGTAGGGCTCGCGGCCGGCATCAGTCTTTCGGCTTATGGAGTCTATTGGAATGAAAGTAGAGATTGGTCGGTGAAAGCATCGTTCTTTATCGGAAGCCAGTGGAATTACTGGGGCAGCCTGTTTTCTGCCCTGGGGCTGGCCAGCGGTCTGATGTATCTGTGCAAGACGTCGCTGATCAGATACATGATGCCGCTGGCGGCGGTAGGCCGCATGGCTCTTACGAACTATCTGATGCAGACCGTCATTTGTACGACGATTTTTTATGGGTTCGGTTGGGGGATGTTTGCTTCTCTGGACCGATTCGCGTTGCTGGGGATTGTGGCTATTGTCTGGATGATCCAGTTGGTCGCATCACCCATTTGGCTGCGCTATTTTCGCTTTGGCCCGCTGGAGTGGCTGTGGCGGTCGCTGACGTACGGACGGTTGCAGCCCATGCGAAAGTTGCGCTAAGATCAAGCGAAACGGAGCAGCAGCCAAGGTAACAGGCGAAATAGACGAAAATACAAGGAGTACCCATCATGGCTAAACGCCGATCCAAGAAACAACGAATGCCCAATCTGTCGCCGCTGAGCGTGCTGCGTCCGCGGCTGGATGCGCTGTGGCGCGAGCCGCCGAGCGCGGCCGGCAGCGAGGCAGAGATAGATGACAAGCTGGACAAGATGACGCACGACACGCAGCCCGCAGATTTTT
>JBGTHU010000537.1:0-2221 GCA_041745975.1 Mariniblastus sp. | reverse complement strand
GCTGATCGCCGCTTTGTGTGATTTGCAGTTTAGTAATCAATCCGCCCATACTATGGCCAACCAAAACCATTTGCGAAAGGGCCGGATCGGCGCCATGCGGATCCAACAGCGCCCTCGCCTCCTGCAATTGGCTCCGGAATTTTGCGGCAGATTTTAAAAATGGCTCGCCGGTGGAGTACTCAAAAGCCCATAGCTGATATCGTTCCACAAATTCTGGACAGGCCCGAATCTCATTGGCTATGTTTGCCCAAGTGAATGGATCGGACATCAATCCGTGTACAAATACAATTGGTATCTTGCCGGGCTGGTAGGGCTCGATCATGAACAAGCCTTCATCTGAAGTCGTCGAGCCAGGGTGCAATAACCCGGTTAGATAATTCCGTTCTGTATTGTTGATTTGATAAGCAATCGGTGCTGTAAGGTCTTTGTTCAAAGGCAACTGAACTCCCTTGTTTACAATCCATGCGATCCGCAAAGGGTCATATACTTCCAGAATGAAACCGCATTCCAGTGAGTTCATTGGATTTGCCACTGGCCGCAACAGGATCGTGGCAGAACTCAACTCTTGTTTTTTTCGGAAAGGCATACCTGCCTGGTTAATGTGAAAGGCAATGGCAGAAACGCCATAACCACAATAACGATGCTGGTTGCTCAGGTCTTTGACCGGATACTCATCGAGAGGACAAAGTCGATCGAATTCTTGCTGATGCCGTGGAAATCCATGAAATTGAACCGGGACGAAGCTAATCCCATCATTTGTTTGGATCTTTAAGCCCGACTTGGGGTCTAATCGCCCAAAATCTTGCCCAGCTCTGACTAACCCGCTCAAAGATGCATTGTAAACAATCGCAGCGGGATTGCCCGAACTTCCCGATTCGTTAACATGAAATTCGATTTCTGGCCAGGATAACACGGCCGCTTGAAAGAAATAGTCGACACTGATCGGATCACCGCAATCTGCGAGTTTAATTCCTTTTTGTAAGGCCGATTCAGCAATTGCTAAATTAGAGCCCAGCATCAGACCAAAGCCTGATTGACTCTGAAAGTGACTCTGAAAGGGCAGGCAGTTCTTGCCTCCGGAAATCTGACAGCCAACCAATAATGGCAACAGTACCCACCCCAAAAAATCGCGATACGGGATTGTTACCATCAATGCGTGATCTCAAAAACGCTTTACCTTTTGGACAAAACTAGTTGGATTACTATCGGATTTATTAGGAATTCCATCAAGTCAAATAGAATCAGCGTCGACGAGTCAAGACAAAACAGGACTGCAATACCGCTTTTAGCGAATATTCTGAACTCACACACCGGTCCAAAAAAGGCGAGCGGACAGTGCAAGTAATCTCAACTCAGAATTCGAAGTTCTCAGTTGCCTAAAGCTTGGCGGAAGATCAAGTTCGCGCGACTCTCATTCGCAAATGGTAGTGAATCAAGGTTCCAAATGCCAGGCAGAACATGATCGTTGCCGCCATGGCCGAAAACGACGAATGAACTTGCAGCGTGGAAATCGCACCAGCGAACCGAGGGTCAAAGCTGTGGCGGTTGATTCAAATTTTGTTTTGCATGGTGTGTTGCAGTTGAAATTTCCAGCCGGGGAACTTTATGGTAAATACTTATACTTAATTTGCGATAGTTTTGAGGTTGTGTTGATGTTTCCTAGCCCTCAAAACCGATATATCCGACATGGTCAACTTGTTTGCCTGAAAAATCAAACACGAACTTTTTCTTTCAGCTAATAATAATAACCGAGCAAATAATAGCCACATATACGCGGCAATAGGTGAAGCTGATAACTTAAGGAACTTACTCGATGCATAGGCGTTTCAATGGTTTGTTGCTTAGGGCAGTAGCCATTTTTCTGTCGTTTGGTTGGTCTCACCAGCTAAACGCCCAAACATTTGGTGTGGAATTGCACAACAATTTGATGCCTGCGTCAGGAGGAATGGGTGGGGTTAGCTTGGCTCGGCCGCAAGACCTGACCTCTGGGATCAACGGAAACCCTGCGACCCTCACACAGTTCCCAGGAACGCAGTTTATTTTTGGTACGGCTTGGGCCGAACCTACCTTAAATATGACGCAGACGAGTCCCTTGCCACTGTTGGGAGTTGAGCCGTTCTCGGGAAAATCGACCGCTCCCGGCGTGCCGGTTGGTAATATTGGAGTCACTCAAGATCTGCGAGAATTGGGGCTACCTGCCACTCTGGCGGTGGGTTTCGTC
>JBGTHU010000536.1:0-2485 GCA_041745975.1 Mariniblastus sp. | reverse complement strand
TGTCCAGACGAAACCGCCTGCCGAACCTGGATTGGACTACCAAGTCGACTTGAGTCAAGCGATCACTCGCTATGTACAAATCACACTCACTGCCACAGCCCAAGCGGAGTTGACTGAACTGATGATGCCGACTTGGACTCCCGGTTCCTATTTGATTCGTGAGTATGCCAAACACATTGATCGCATCACTGCCACCGACGACAAGGGGGAACCACTTAAAATTCAAAAGATCAGCAAGAATCGTTGGGCGGTGGAAACGCAACCTGAACAAGCGTTTACGGTCACCTATCGTTTATTTTGTAACGAAGTCTCGGTACGAACCAATTCAGTGAACTTTCACCGAGCCGTACTCAATGGCGCAGCAACGTTTTTGACGATCCCTGAACAGATGCACCGATCGCACTCGGTTCAATTGCAGCTACCAAAACTTTGGGCAGCGTCATCGACCAGTCTTCGAAAGGCTGATGATGGCAAAGTCACTCACCACTATATCGCAGAGAATTACGATGAATTGGTTGACAGCCCCATTGTTGCCGGCAACGTTGTCGAGTACCCGTTTGAAATCGCCGGAGTTCCCCATTTTTTGGTCAACGTGGGGCAGTCAAAGGACTGGGATTACCAAGCGGCGATTGAAGACATCACTAAAATGGTACAAGCCCATCATCAACTATGGGCAGAGGTCCCCTACGATCGTTATTATTTCATCACCGTATTTGGTGGTGGGGGAGGTCTGGAGCATAACAATTCGTGTCTGATGATGACACGGGAATTTGATGTGCGCGATTCAGCCGCCTATCGCAGTTGGTTGCGACTGGCCAGTCATGAATTTTTTCATACTTGGAATATCCGACGTTTGCGGCCGAAAGCGTTGGTGAACTATGACTATGAGAACGAGGTCTATTCGCCCAGTCTTTGGATTGCCGAGGGAATCACCAGTTACTATGAAAATCTGTTGTTGGCCCGGGCTGGCTTGATCGACTCAGATGCGATGGTTTCGTCGATGGGACAAAAAATAAGTTCGACTCAGCGCTCTGATGGGAGACTAATGCAATCATTACGAGATTCGTCTCACGATGCTTGGATCAAGTTCTATCGACCGGAAAGTAATTCAAGCGACACCACGATTAGTTACTACACCAAGGGAGCGGTCGTCGCTTTTTTGTTGGACGCGGAAATTCGTGCTCGATCGAATGGCAGTTTTAGCTTGGATGATGCCTTAAGGCGACTTTGGGAGGAACATAAATTGGAGACTGGTTACACCGAAGCCGACTTTCGTAAAATCTGTAGCGATTTAGCAGGAACCGATTTGACGGCTTGGTTTGAAACGTCCGTTGATTCGACGGATGAGCTTGATTACCAAACAGTGTCGGACTGGTTCGGGATGGAAATCGGCGATATCCGCCCCGCCGCGAACGAAACTGAAGGTGCGGATCAAGATTCTAACAGTCGCCGTCGTACCTCGCGAACCACGGATCGTCCTAGGCGGACACCGCGGCAAAGGAGCTGGATTGGCATTGGAGAATTCGATTCTCCGGCCACCCAAGCAGGGATCGCCGATACCGATGAAGTGATCGCCATCAATGAACGACGGATCTCGGGCAACGTAGAAAACGCGGCCCAAGATTTTGAAATTGGCCAACCCGTCAAAGTCTTGATTGCTCGGCAAGGCCAGCTTCAAGAAATTCTGATGATCATGGGGACTCGCCCCACCACCCCCAACTGGGGCTTAAAGGTCGTAACACGCCCTTCAGAGTCGCAAAAAAATAATTTGGATCAATGGATCACAGGTACAGCAGTAACTGTTGCAGAAACCAATGAAGATGTTGTTAAAGAGACCAATTAGTAAACCGTTTCGGTTTTCGCACTGTAGATTGCTGGCTGATCGATGCCATCCCCATTGAAGTCACCGACGATCGGTTGACTGTAGGCTCCTCCTAAGCGGAATGTCAGGTCGGTTGCATCCAACTCCCGATTGCCATCGCTATCGATGATCCAAACGCCGGATCGATAAATTGCGATCTGATCGATGCCGTCCCCATTGAAATCTCCCACAAGCGGGATGTCACCAGCTTGTCCAAACCGAACTTTGGCGTCTCGGTGGTCAAACTTACCGTCGCCGTTAAGGTCGAGTTGCCAAACACCATCCTTGAACGTGCCGATCGAGCGGATACCGTTTCCATTCCAATCGCCGGCGACGGGGATCAGTTGAGAATCACCGAGTCCAAAGACATGATCAACTACGTCGGCTCGCTGTTGACCAAAAGTTGTCAACTTCATAACGCGAGCGCGATTGGTTGCTTCTTGGTCATGCGGCGGAACATTTTTAGGTCGAGTAATGGGATGATTGTCCGGGTTGGGCAAACCAGGCTCACGTGCGATCGCCGCCAGATCGTGTTCCCACATGGGGCCGTAGATCCCCACGTCGTCTTTCCCGTCACCATCCCAGTCACCGATTACAGGGCGATCTTCGGCTGAACCAAATTTG
>JBGTHU010000535.1:0-4025 GCA_041745975.1 Mariniblastus sp. | reverse complement strand
CGTCCGGTCAATTGGTAAAATTCATTGCACGATTGATCGAACAATCCAGCGATATGATCAAAGAAAAACGGACGCTGAGCCGCAACGCTTTGCATATACGAATCTTGATTTTGTACCACCCCCACCATCATTGTGTTGTCGACATCCCAAACTTCGGGGATGCGTCGTCGTCGTTCGCCATAAATAATCCGCTGGGCTGGAGTTGGGGTATCGATGATATCATCCGGTTTGCCCAAGAATTCAGCAATCAATTCGCGTTCAGGAACCAGCACCGAATCAATCAAGTGAGTTGTCAGAAAACCATCCTGGGCGACGGCACCTGGGGTCAGCGACAATTCGGCCGTCCGGTGGGCGATCAAATTTAAATCGGCCACCGATTGACCGTCTTTAGCAAACGTCTGAAAGAATCCAGTATCGTCAATGCAGTGGTAATCATCGTGACCGGCATGGACATTCAGAGTCGCTTTGGTCATCGCTCGCGCACCGATATTCAGCACATAAGTCAATCGCTTTCCGACAGCCGCATACAATGATTCATGCATGTAGGCGATTCCTTGACCGGAAGAGAAATTGATCGCTCGCAGGCCGGTCATCGCCAGCCCTGCCGTCACGGCTGCGGCCGCATGCTCGCCCTCGGGCTCGATAAAAATAAGCGGTCGGCCTGAGATGTTTAAGTGCCCTCGAGCCGCCTCTTCGGCCCAAAGTTCCCCCATTTGGGTGGATGGAGTAATCGGGTAGGCTCCAGCCGCGTCACTGGCCTCTCGTTCGCACAGTATCACGACGGTGTTGCCATCCACAGCCGCCAAGTCACCCGGATATTTAAAGAAGTGAGTTTCTTTAACTTTCATTTTTTTTACCATTCGTTTTTCTGAAATCGATGTTTGGTTGATCCATATTCTGTTTTTATTTTGGTAAAGCCAAATTTTGTGATCGACAAACCGCTGGCTGTCGTTGATTCGCCCGCGACTAGCGCCGTCGGCGCACTCTTAAAATTGGTCGAACGCTACTAGGTGGACTTATCGGGCAGGGGTTGGTGGCGGACAATTGGTCCGGCCGTTCGGCCTTTGAGCGGGCCTGTTGGAGAAATCCAAACGATCGCTCCGGTGGGACAACGCTGCGTCGCCTTTTCTGTTAAGTGACCATGCGAGTAATTGACTATCGGCAAACTACCTCGCATCTGGACTTGATCGGGAGCATCCATTTCGCAACGTCCACATGCGGTACAACCGACAACGCAATGATCGAGCACCGCATCTCCTTCTTCTTGGGAACGGCAGGCAACCCACAAGCGGTTCTCGATACCTTCCAGTGAAAATAAATCTTTAGGACAGGCCACAACGCAATCACCGCAGGCCGTACATCGATCTTCGTCAACCACGGGCAATCGATGCGAATCCATTTGAATCGCATCGAACGTACATGCCAATTCGCAATCCGCCAAACCCAAACATCCCCAAAAGCAACTTTTGCCTCCACCGGCGACAAGACTGGCCGCCGCACAGGATTGCAGCCCTTGGTAATGAGCCCGATGATGGGCTACGTTATCGCCGCCTGCGCAGGCCAACCGAGCCACTTGCTTTTGGAATGTGCCAACTTCCACACCTAAAAATTGAGCGATCTGAGCATGCGCTACTGCTGTCGCGACGCCACATTTTCCCGGCAGCGTTTGTTGATTAACTAAAGCCTCGGCGAAGGCTCGGCATCCTGGGAAGCCGCAACCTCCGCAATTAGTGTTGGGCAACATCGCTTCGACCGCATTGATACGGGGATCTTCGGCCACGGTCAGCCACCGATGAGCGGCCACCAAGAAAGTCCCCAACACCGCCAGCAGTCCGGTCACGGTTATTAAAGAAATGAAGACATTCATCCATTCATCTTTTCGCAGTTTTTATCATTGGTTCAATTCAGCGAGGGATAATGAAGTGAACAGCATTTTGCGGGCCAAAAGAATTCATTGCCTTTTTTCTGCCGCGTTACCGTCGCAAAGAATCGCAAAGAGTCGCAAAGATTCGATCCGCTCCTTTGATATCCGGCTTCGGATCTCAAAGGTGAAATCGTTGCCGTCAATGGGATGTCAACCGATGTGGCGAAAAGTGAAGGATTAAGGTTAGCGTTAATGGAAATCAATTGTTCTCAATCGAACCGTTTTTTTTCCAGGCAACACTTTCAGGTGGGTGGAACCATTTGAGAAAATGGTTCTCCGGAGCCGCGACGAAATCCCTACATACATGGGCTGCAGGAATTCTGAGTTTCAACGTGCGTCTTCGCTCAAGGCGTGCGACTTGGCACTCATGCCGAAAAAGTATTTTTTTTAAGCGGTTGACATGAACGATACTTGCAACGTTCTCAGCCCGATCGGCAGGCTTCCTATCAACACCCTTTGTTCGAACCAAAGGGTGTTCGGTTAAGAGACGATAGCGAATTTCTGTTGGCGAGAAAGACTATCCGTCGACTTCATCGGCGAGTTCGGCGGCGAGCCGTTCGTCAATTTTGATTCGGCGAATTCCTTGGCTTTTGCCGGTGTGGGGATCGACTTCAACAATCACGCCGGAAATTTGCACATCGTTTTTGGCCACATGAAAAGGGACGGGGCGAAAAGTCAAGGTTGCTTCTAACACTTTTTGAATGTCGCGGCCCAAAATTGATTCGTGGGGACCGGTCATGCCGACATCGGATATATAAGCTGTGCCACCGGGCAGAACTTGCTCATCGGCGGTGGTCACATGGGTGTGAGTGCCGCAAACTGCGGTGACTCGACCATCCAAGTACCGTCCCATCAGCTGTTTGTCGCTGGTCGCTTCGGAGTGGAAGTCGCAGATGCGAATTTTCACGTGGTCTGGTATCTGGTTTAGTAATCGATCGGCCGCGTGGAAGGGGCAATCGACAGGTTTCATGAAGACTCGTCCCATCAAAGAAAACACCGCAACTTCCCGCCCATTCGCCGCTTTGACCAAAGCCCACGGGTTACCAGGTGCTTCAGCGGGGTAGTTGGCCGGTTTGACGATGTTGGAATTGTTTTCCAGAATTGAAATAATGTCTTTTTTTCTGTAGATATGATCCCCCAGCGTGATGCAATCGATTTCGGTTTTGATCAAGCGATGGTAAGTTGCCGGAACAATACCGGAACCATTTTCGGAATTTTCTGCATTGGCGATAACGAGGTCAATTGATTCTCGACGGCGAAAACCGGGGATCGCTTGGAGAACGATATCGACACCAGGCTTGCCGACGATATCACCAATAAATAAAATTCGCATGGACATCCAATTTGAGGGGGGCAGTACAAATATGGCCAGTTCTGATGAAAGCAGTTCTAATGAGGGCAGTTCTTTACGATCCGACCAAAAAGAATAATCACTCGGATTCAGAAAACAATTATTTTGCCAATTCGGTAAAACGCGACTCGCGGACGACGACGATTTTGATCTCACCGGGGTAAGTCAATCTCTCTTGGTAAGCATCGGCAATGTCCCGACATATTTTAGCGGCGCGTTGGTCATCGGTATCATTGGCACTGACAATCACGCGGACTTCGCGACCAGCCTGCACGGCGAAGGCCTGTCGCACGCCCTTGAATTCTTTGGCGACAACTTCCAGTTCCTCCATCCGTTTAATGTAGCGATCGAGCGATTCGCGTCGTGAGCCGGGGCGAGAAGCACTGCAAGCATCAGCGGTCGCCACGATGACAGTGTAGGGGTGCTCCACCAAGATTTCGTCGTGATGCCCAAACGCGGCATGTACGACCTCGGCAGATTCGCCGTTTCGCTTGAGGAAGTCGGCCCCGATTTTGGGATGGCCACCTTCCAGTTCATGGTCAGCTGCTTTACCGATGTCATGGAACAATCCACAACGACGAGCCAACTCGCCATCGAGCCCCATCATTTCGGCCAGCATACCCGATAAGAAAGCGACTTCAACACTATGCCGCAGCACATTTTGGCTGTAACTGGTGCGGAAATTCAATCGACCCAGCATTTCCACCACTGGCTTTTTGACCCCTTGCAAATTGACTTCCTGGATCGCTT
>JBGTHU010000534.1:0-6658 GCA_041745975.1 Mariniblastus sp. | reverse complement strand
TTGATTTTCTGTTGCAGATTGAATGCGTGTGCCCGGAACTCTGCCGATGGATTATGGTATCGAACAATCTCAGGGACTGCCGATTCTCCATCGCATTAAAATGAACTAAGTGTGATTTGTTAAAAGTATCAATCTAGTCGACAACTTCTCCAATTCAGGCTATTCGGACAAAAATTTCAAGTCCTCAATCACAGCAGATGAACTGAAGTGGCAAATAAAATCAACAAAACATTTGGTTTGGGAATCATCCAACGAATCAAACAGGAACGCAACGGTGGTCACTTTCAGCAAATTACAACCAGCTTGATGGTGGGACGGAACGCGTTTATAACAAATTCGATCCGTGCAACACCTACCCAATCGCAACTTCAAGGAATAAAATTCTATCGGGATGTGCTTTGTAAGGGCGCCTTTGCAAGGGGGCCCTTGCAAAGGGCATATCCTTTGATCGTCAGGTGTAACCCCCTTATAGATGAGTATGCCCAGAGAGGGTCAGCCCGCTTAAGAAAAATGTAACCGTTCGAAAGTATTGGTCGCTGTACACAACATCATGCCCGTTTCCAAAAAAGACTTTTTAATTGCGGCCAGCCAAAGCCAAGTCGTGCCCGAATCGAAGCTGAAAAGATGGGCCAACGATGGCAGTGTTACTGACGGTTTGGAACTGGCCAATCATTTCGTCCGTTTGGGAATATTGACCGAATGGCAGGCCAAGTATTTGTTGACCGGTCGATCTCAATTGATTGTCGGGAATTATGTACTACTTCAACGATTGCGGCGTGACGAATGGGGAGACCATTTTCAGGCTCAACATCACCAACTTAACCGCATGGTCGAAATTCTTTTTCTGGCCGCCGTTTTATCACAAGATGATGAACTGAGTACTAAATTCGTCAGGCGGGTTGGGGAAACGGCGGAGCTTGACCATCCTCATTTGGCTCATGTTTATGATGTCGACCGCCAATCAGCTCGTTACTATCTGGTGACTGAATTTGTTGATGGCATGCCTCTCAATGACTGGCTGGATCGAGAGCCTTGTTCCTGTGGGCAGTTGGCTGGTTGGTTACGTCAAGCTTTGACCGGCATCCGATACGCTCACCTAAACAACGTTTTGATCGGTAATTTTCAAGCTTCCGATTTGATGATCACTCCGAATTCAGAACTGAAGTTGCAGAACATTGTGGTGGCTGGCTTACGAGAAGAAGGTGGATTCAAAACCGTAGCCGGCTCGGAGAAATCTGACTTACTGAAACTGGCCGAAGTTTTCCAAAGTGCCATGCAGCAGCGAATCGCCAACGATCCAAAATTTAACAATTCCGCGTTCGAGGCCCATCAAGCCAACACCCAATTAAAGCAGGCAATTGACATTTTCAGCGGGCAAATCAATCAATTCGATGAAGACACAAGAAATCTCGAATTGTCAGAGTGTCAAGCAGTAATCGATGAACTGTTGAATGCTTGTATCTTAGTCGAAACGGGATCAAACGAGGATCAAGAATCCGGTCGTCGGCCCGGAAGCGGAATCGCATCGGAGGCCGCAGGAAAGCAGAGCCTGAAAACCGATGGCCGGCTTGCTTACAACCCGTCGGGCCTCCGTCGTTCCACCCAGACTGGGGATCCTGCGCTGGACCCTAATTTCGATCCGCCGACTTTCAGTGATCGCATCTTTCAGCGACCCTCCGTCGTGCTTACCGGAGCTTTTTTCAGTGGACTTATTCTGGCCACTCTCGGTTCGTGGTGGTGGATGATTTCCGGTTCCAGTCCCGGCCTGGTTGATAATGTTAGTCAAGGAATTGGCACCCAGCAAACATCCCTGAAGGAAGCCGATTTTGCCACCAAAGAGCGACAATCGGGCCCTGGAAAGCTGGTCAGCGAAATCGCGGATCAGCTGGAAATGCGGGAACAGGAGGCGTTTTCAGGCAATGGCACTGCAGATCAGACCTCTGAACACGCGGCCCTTGACGATCCAACTCAAATGGGGGGCGACGATCATTCTAAGAAGGATCTGGGAATGGTTAGTGACTCTGACACCAATGTGAGCGGAGTTGCTAATCAGGATATCAATTCGTTCCCTCGCCAAACAGAAACTTCAGCTGCAATCTTGGGTTCGGAGCTTGCTGAAACCAATCACACCAAAAGCTCGTCAGACCATGAGTCGACAGAGGCCAATGTTGAGGCCAATGTTGAGGCCAATTCCACGTCACAACCATCTGTCTCGGATCGTGAAGCCAAAGAACAACAGCCATTTCAAAAACTGGCCGCTGCCTCAGGTTTACCTCCGATTGGTGATACGATTCAGGTCAAATTGGGGGATCTGTATATTTCCAATCGATATTTATTGGGATTGGAGTTGAGCATCGCGGAAGGGATGTCTCCTGATCGAGTCAATTTTGAAATGGAGCGAAGCGTTGACGACAACCAGACTTGGCTTGCTTATCTGGTTACCGGGTCGGCCGGTCGCCGCAACGCGATCGCTGAATTTCAACGGCGGGAGGACGAACTCTTATTTCGCTGGTTACCCGAGGCGGCGGGGACGCGGCAAGCTGGTTTTTTACAGAATGGTGTGTTGCGCTGCTTTACACCCGAACATAACCACTTGATGTTTCTGCGTCTTCCGGTTCCAATCGAACCGTTGATTTTGGAGGATGGAAAATTAACCGCAGAGACTAATATCGAATTGGATTTCTTGCCTGATCAGCGATTGCTGTTAATTGAACTATTACGCCCGGAGATTGAAGAAATTTCAGTCTCGCCCAATTTGATTGACCTGGAGATGAATCTTCCCGGCAGAGTTTTACTGAAAAAAGAGGACAACTCGCCTTACATGTGGGTGAACCTGGGAATTGAATTCAAACAACGGGCCAAACTACGGGCTGACTTGGTAATTTCCGACGGATTGCAAGTCATACCGTTGAAGAACTTGAAGGAGTTCAACCGGATCACTCTGGCCAGCAAGCAACAAGAACTGATACTGCAACAACAGTTGCAGGTTTCCGAAGCGACCCAAGCTCCCTATGGTAAAGCGGATGAGAAACGGCGATTCGAAGCCGAACTTCGAAAAACGGTTACCGCAGCACGAACGGCCGCCACCAAATACGCGGAATACTCCGGTTTGGTGCAGAAAATGATGGGCGTTCCTTATGGCGTGCGGATTGTCGCTCGCGTTGATGGACGAGAATTCGAGATTGCCAAAACTCGCCTCGTGGAAGTCAAACCGGAATCGAGCGAGCCGGAAATGTAGCGGCCAACAAAGTTCGACGACAAGTAATGGACAAGTAATGTTAACGGCTTGGCAATTAATGTAGGGTTGGTCGCGGTTCTCGCCGTGAGAAAGCAATATCCACTCAACGGATTGCATTGGCTAGTATTGGCAAAGAATGGTCTCGGCGGGAGGTTCGACTTCCCTCCGAAACATATATCTATTGGCAAAAATTAAAAAGGAAAACAGTGAATCAGGAAATTCTAAATTTCGCACCACAGCGTCTATGGCAACACTTTGAGGCGCTTAATGCGATCCCCCGAGCATCAAAAAACGAAGCCCAAGTGATTGACTTCATCAAGAATTTTGGAATCGGCTTGGGACTGGAAACGACGATCGATCAAGTCGGAAATGTATTGATTCGCAAACCGGCGACAGCAGGCTATGAAGATCGTGCGGGCGTAATCTTGCAGGGGCATTTGGATATGGTCCATCAAAAAAACTCCGACAAACAATTTGACTTTGCGTCGCAAGGGATCGAAAGCTACGTCGAAGACGGTTGGCTGAAAGCCCATGGTACGACACTGGGAGCTGACAATGGTATTGGAGTTGCGTCGATCATGGCCGTCTTGTCGGCCACTGATTTGAAGCACGGCCCATTGGAAGCATTGTTCACAATTGATGAAGAAACTGGCATGACCGGAGCGTTTGCATTGGAGCCAGGATTTCTTCAAGGTAAAATTTTATTGAACACCGACACCGAAGATGAAGGTGAATTATGTATTGGTTGTGCGGGTGGCATTGACACCAATGTCTCGTTAGAATATCAACCGGTTCCTTCAGGAAGTAAACGATCCGCTTTCCAAATCGCAGTAACCGGATTGCGAGGTGGTCATTCGGGATGCGATATCCATTTGGGGCGAGGAAACGCTAATAAAATAATCAATCGATTGCTTTGGGATGCCTTCAGGGCCTACGAAATTGAAATCGCTACCGTCGACGGCGGAGGTTTAAGAAACGCCATTCCCCGAGAGTCGTTCGCAACGATTACCGTTCCCAATTATCACTTGGCAACGTGGCAAGAGGCTGTTACCGGACAGTTTCTTCAAATCAAAGCGGAGTTGGAAGTTGCCGAACCGGGTTTGAGTCTGACAATTGAACCGGCGGAGTTTCCGCTGCAGGTAATCGATCCGGCCACCCAAGTGAATTTACTAAATGCGATTTACGCCGCCCCCTGCGGCGTCATACGAATGAGTGACAGCATTCCCGGACTGGTGGAAACATCGACCAACTTGGCTCGGGTACTGGCCAAGGAGGGGTTGGTGAGCATCCAGTTTTTGACCCGCAGCAGTGTTGATTCAGCCAAACTCGATTTGGCCAAACAGGTCCAGGCCTTGTTCGAATTGGCAGGTGGACAAGCGGTTCACGAAGGTTCCTATCCCGGTTGGCGGCCCAATCAAGATTCAAAGATTCTGGCTGAAATGCGACAGCTGTATGAGGAACTTTTTCATGTCGCGCCCCAAGTCAATGCCGTTCACGCGGGACTTGAATGCGGCATCATTGGCCGACACTACCCGCAACTTGATATGATCTCGTTTGGACCAACCATCAAGAACCCCCATTCCCCCGACGAAAAGTGCGACATCGCCAGCGTAGAGAAATATTGGAAATTCCTGGTCGCCACATTAGCCTTTGTCAGAAAAGGGGTCAGACCCTCTCCGGCGAGAGCGTAAATACATGGAAAATTAAATCGAATCCAAAGGGTCGGACCCCTTTTCTGACAAAGCCTAGCCTCATGAATCAAGCTGGATTATTAAAAGTCGTCGGTCGGACACCGATGATCGAGTTGCCCGTGGGTACTGACAACCCGCATATCCGTTTGTTTGGCAAAATGGAAGGGAACAACCCCGGCAGTAGCGTTAAGGATCGCGCGGCTTGGTGGATGATTCGTCGTGCTGAAGAGCGAGGTGAACTCAAACCGGGAATGAAGTTGATTGAACCGACCAGCGGAAATACTGGTATCGCGTTGGCCATGATTGCCGCCGCTAAAGGGTATCCGATCGAATTAGTCATGCCAGCCAACAGCACAATCGAGCGGATTAAAACGATGAAGGCCTTTGGGGCAAAAGTCATTTTGACTCCTGCGGAAAAATCGATGGAGGGTGCCATCGATTTTGCTCGCCAAAAATCTGCCACCGGAGATTACTTGATGCTCGATCAATTCGCCAACCCCGACAACCCTTTGGCCCATTATGAAACAACGGGTCCCGAGATTTGGCAAGATACTTTCAGATCGGTCACTCATTTTGTTTCGGCCATGGGAACGACAGGAACGATTATGGGAGTCAGCAGATTTTTGAAGGCGCAAAATCCAAATATCGTGATTGTGGGTTGCCAACCGACCGAAGGATCTAAAATACCGGGAATCCGTCGCTGGCCAAAAGAATATCTCCCCAAGTTTTACCAGCCCGAGCGAGTCGATCGGATTGAAGAGATCAGTCAAAAGGATGCCGAACAACATGCCCGTCACTTGGCAGCGACGACCGGTTTGTTTTGCGGTATTTCAGCTGCCGGTGCAACCTTGGTGGCTCAACGGATTTGTGCTGAACTGCAATCGGGAGTTGTCGTGGTCATCATATGCGATCGAGGGGATCGTTATTTGAGTACTCCGGTTTTTGATTCGACAGGTCAGTCGGTGTTGGTACGGTAAAATAGTTCCATTTGAATTGCTACGAAACAAACTCCAGTCAAAAAAGTCCATGTGGTTCCAAGGTCCGTTAATCGATGGATAAATTAGCTTTTGCCGGAAAAACCCAATCCGCCTTCTGTAACTCAACTTACCAAGTTTTGGCTTTGACAACGATTCCCCCAAAAAACCTTTTTTGCTGCTTGACAGTCGATCGAGGCAAATTAGCATAAAAAGTATGAGGGTGAAAAACAGGCGAAGACTACTTATTACTATTTACGTGCAGATTTGAGGTTGTTATGAAACGAAAATTAGTTTACTCCATGTGCGGTTTTATTTTGGCAGCACTGATTCCGACAAGTTCCTACGCTCAAAATTTACTCAATTACCAATTGGGTGCGGCAAGTTCGGGACCTGTGGCTCCAAATTTCGTCGCTGACAATGTAGTCGGAATGAACCTAAGTCGAGGGGCGGAGGTCAGTAATTTGGTTGGAGGTTCTGGAGCTTTCGGAGCAAACAACTGGGAATTGGGCACTGGCAATTTGGCAAATGCAACCAACAGGTACATTAGTTTCGGGTTTGTGGTAGATCCTGTTCACTTTGCAGAGTTATCGATGATATCATTTGTTGGCGAGTCTAACATAAATGGCCCCCGGGATCTTGCGATTCGGTCCAGCTTAGATAATTTTGGGTCTGATTTATTCAATTTCTCCGCGAAAGTTGAGTCTCAACCCGACTTGTTCACAGCGGATGTTAATTTCGATGCATCCGTTCTA
>JBGTHU010000533.1:0-3183 GCA_041745975.1 Mariniblastus sp. | reverse complement strand
GTAATTGTAAATTCAGTCACGAAACTCTCCTCTCTCACACTAGTATAACAAGAATTTACAAAAGATTGAATTCAATTCAAGCGACCGAAAACCGGCGAAATGAAATCACGGACGGGCTGTAATATACGTTGATGGTCGGTGAGCGAGGACTTTCCCCTGCAATTGCGTCGTTTTGCGAGCGTTATCGACTCGATTAGCGGGAGAAGTTATTCTAGCTTAAACCAACTCCGCGACGTCTTGGCACATTTTTTGGGAGAGAGCGAGATCTTTCGATTCGGCGAAGGCGCGGACAATCGGTTCGGTGTTGCTGGGCCGTACCAGCAACCAGCGGTCGGGCCAGTCGAGCCTTAAGCCATCTTGCTGATTGACGCTGGCCTGGGGATACCGCTGCTTCAACGCCGCGAACAACGCGGGGATTCGCTCACGTGGCAAATCGATCTTGCTTTTGAAGATTTCATAGCGAGGAAGGCGATCGGCGAGCTGGCTAACGGTTAGATTTTCTTTCGCCATCGCATCGAGGACTTGAGCCATCCCAACAAAGCTGTCGCGAACATAGCCGACTCGCGGATCGATCGGCCCCCCGTTTCCCTCCCCTCCATAAACCGCGTTTTCAGCGATCATCAGCCCGGTGACGTTCGCTTCGCCAACGGCACTGTAGAAAATTGGGCAATCGAATTCTTGGCAGATGTCGGCTGACATGCGACTGGATGAACAATTGATGACGACGGGACCAGGTCGGTTTTGCAAGGCATGTTTCAATAGGATCGCCAACGTGTACTCTTCGCCGATGTAGCGGCCATTTTGGTCGATAATCGCCAACCGATCGGCATCAGGATCCTGGCAGAATACGACATCGGATTGCCATTTGACCGCCTGCTCGGTCGTTTGTTTTAGATTTTCCTCGGTAGGTTCAGGCGAGCGTTCAAATCGTCCGTCGGGTTCATCGCCCAAGATGGTAAATTCACAATTTAACTCAGTCAGCAATCGTCGTCCCAACACCGATCCCGCTCCATGGTGGCTGTCGAGTACGACTTTGAATTGACGCTGGCGGATGCGATCGACGTCTACCGTTTTCAACACGGCGGCTAAATGGGCCGAAGTAGTATCGGATATTGCTTGATAGCTGCCGATTTGATCGTGAGGAACGATTGGGTTAAGTCCGTTACGGTAGGCTTCGATGACAGCGGTTCCTGCATCGGCATCGATGACCCGCCCACTCGAGTTGAACAATTTGATCCCGTTATATTGAGGCGGATTATGGCTGGCGGAAATTTGAATCCCAGCCGCTGCTTGGGTTTCACGGACCAAAACCCCGGTGGTTGGTGTGGCGGCCACGTCCCCATACAGAACGTCTCGCCCAATCCCCATCAAACCGCTGCTGATCGCTTGGGCCAACATCCAACCGGTGGTGCGACCATCCCGCGTGATCACAATTGGCCCAGGTTCGGAAAGTTGGGCAGCGAAGGCCACGGTATAACGAATGGCCAACTGGGAATCAAGATTTTCTCCAATGATCCCACGAAGACCGGAAACGCTGATGATTGGTTCCGACATATTGAACTACTTTCTGTGAATTTGATAATGCGATACAATCGGATATTATCAGAAAAAATATTGTAACGGTGCACGACTATTTGTCACGGTACGGAATTGCTGGGAGATCGAAGCTGACCTATAAAAAATCCGGCTTGAAGGAATGGTTAAGGGAAACAATAACCCGAAGTGTCAACGAGGGGAAAACTAATTCACCTCGCCCACGCTTCGGTTCTTTGACAAGCCAGATCGAACCTCACTCCGAGACAACACTATCCGAATGTAAAACGGTTGGTGGTGGTTGTCTCGCAGTGAGCCTCGAACTCCCTACCTTACCGTGTACGGTTACCATAAAATAGCTTGCCCATTGATGACTGCAAACCCCATTCAATTTAATGACTGAAAAAACCGAATCTACGTTGGCAACTGGCCTTCAAGCTACCTTGTCTCAAATCGATCAGGCGGTTGCAGCGGGCAAGATCACTCCGGCAGCGGTTGACAACTTGCGGTGCTGGTTGACCGAACCCCGCTATGCCGATTATCGTGGGGCGATATTGGAACATATTGAAAATCAGCAGTGGCAACAGCTTGACGATGTGTTCTGGACGACGATTCCTTTTGGGACGGGCGGACGGCGTGGGATGATGTATCCATTTGGTTCGAATGCCATCAACGAGCGGACGATTGGTGAAAGTGCTCAAGGGTTGGCCGATTACGTAAAACAGGTAAAGCCGGATGGCCCATGGCGGATGGCGATCGCTTATGATACTCGTCATCGCAGTCGAGAGTTTGCGGAGCTTTGCACGGGGATCATGGTTGCCAACGGTTTTACCGTTCATTTCTTAGATGGCATTCGCAGCACACCTTCGCTCTCCTTTATGACGCGGTATCGCCATTGCGACTGTGGGATCATGGTGACGGCCAGTCACAATCCGCCCTCCGACAATGCGGTTAAAGTATACTGGTCGACGGGAGCCCAATTGGTGCCACCCCATGATCATGCGGTCATTGAAAAAGTCGGCTTGGTTCAAGAAATCGAGCGGTCGGATTTTGCCACAGCGGTCTCAGAGGGTAACGTTATTTTAGAGTCGGATGAAGTCGATCAAGCGTTGATCCTCGCCGAGGCGCAATACCAGTCAAATGGACCGCGCGACCTCAAAGTCATCTTTTCACCACTGCACGGAGTCGGTGAAGTCACAGTGAAATCGCTGCTGGAACACGTTGGTTTCAACCAGGTAACGGTATTCGAGCCTCACCGTGAACCCAATCCAGATTTCCCCAACGTTCCAGGTCACGTTGCCAATCCCGAAAACCATCATGTCTTTGACGACATCATTGCCCAAGCCCAATCGGATGGTACCGAATTGATCCTGGCGACCGATCCCGACGCCGATCGGATGGGGGCTGCGGCTCCTGTGACGACGGACTCCAGCGGCGAGTGGAAGACCTTCAACGGCAACCAATTGGGGGTGCTGTTAAGCGATTTTGTGCTTCGGTCGCGGCAGGCGAGGGGTACTTTGAGTGCGGACGATTATGTGATCACGACACTGGTCACGACGACCATGATTAATCGGATCAGCGAATCGTATGGGTGCCGATGTTACAACGAAAACTTGGTTGGTTTCAAATGGATGTGTACCTTGATGGACG